>JAEYZB010000066.1 GCA_023428205.1 Bacteroidota bacterium
CCTCAGGGATGTACAACGCCCAATATGGTGCTGAAATCAAACGGAACCGATGCGGTGTGTGGCATCATTTATGACGATGGAACAAACATTGGAATCAATACAACTACGCCTTCAGTCTCCGTACAAATTAACGCAACAGACGGTATTGCTGTTCCGACAGGGACTACCGCCCAGCGCCCCGCAGCTCCTCCTACAGGAACAATTCGCTATAATACCACTACGGGAACTGCCGAAGTTTACACAGGCACTTGCTGGCAAAATATTAATACGCCTCCTATCGGTGCTACCTACATTCAGTGGTTTAATGCTGCTGATCCGAATACGATTTATGGATGTACGCAATGGGTTTCAACAGATATTCAGAATGGTGAGTTTATTCGAGCGATAGGCGGTGCATCAAACGTAGCTTCCGCAGGAGCGTTATCGGGAACGGTACAAACAGATTTAGTGAAAGACCATACACATTCTGCGAGTGGAACGGCAACAGGAGCCGGAGTGTTAGCCACTTCATCGAATGGCGACCATACGCACAACTGGGGTGGTTGGTGGAGCAATGACGATTCCCGCAGCTATACAAGCGATAATGGAGACGGCAACGGGAACACCATCAGCGATGGTTTTTTTTGGTGGGGAGGCGCACCGGGCACTACAACCAATTACACTAATGTTGCTTCTTCCGGTGCAAACCCTGTTTCAGGGAATATATACATTCCTTATGATGACAATTTAAGTTCCAATGCGCAGAATATTTCTACCGGAGATAATCCGTCTCAGTGTGGTTCAGGTTGGGACGGAAGAGAAACTTATGGAAATTTTATGGGGCGTTTGAATGACGGTTGTATGAATCATTCCCACACGGTGCCGATGTATGCGCACCGCCATTGGTTGAAAAGCCGTGCCACTTCATCCGCAGGGACACATTCGCACACTGTACCTGACCACACACACACACTTTCTGTTACAGTCGGAAATATGACCAGTGGAGGAGGAGCCGAAACGCGCCCTGTCAATGTGGCGGTGGTGTTTTGGCGCAGAGTGAATTAAATCCTGCTCGTTTTTTTCGCCCATTTCGTTTACCTTCGCGCCTCAATTCAATAAAAGTTATGGCAGAAGTTTCTCATAAAATCATCTTTTCAATGGTGGGCGTAAGTAAAACGATACCACCAAGCAAACAAATTCTGAAAGATATTTACTTGTCTTTTTACTACGGTGCTAAAATCGGTATCGTGGGTGCAAACGGTTCGGGTAAATCGACTTTGCTCAAAATCATTGCAGGTATTGACCAAAATTATCAAGGAAAAATTGAGAGTACGAAAGATTTTTCGGTGGGTTATTTGGAGCAGGAACCACAACTCGATAATAACAAAACGGTTATCGAAGTGATTCGCGAGGGCAAAAAAGAAATCTTCGATATGCTTGCGGAATTTGAGGAAATCGGCAACAAATTTATGGAGCCGATGGACGATAATCAAATGAATAAACTGTTAGATCGTCAAGGAGTATTGCAAGATAAAATTGATGCGGCAAATGCATGGGAAATTGACCAGGTGTTGAACCGCGCAATGGACGCCTTACAATGTCCAGATGGCGATGCTTTGATTGCGAACCTTTCGGGTGGAGAACGCAGACGTGTTGCGCTTTGTCGCTTACTTTTACAAGAACCGGATGTGTTGCTTTTGGACGAACCTACGAACCACTTGGACGCGGAATCTGTATTGTGGTTGGAGCAACATTTACACCAATATAAAGGCACGGTAATTTGTATCACGCACGACCGTTATTTCTTGGATAATGTGGCGGGTTGGATTCTGGAATTGGATGGTGGAAAAGGTCATCCGTTCAAAGGAAATTATTCGTCTTGGTTGGAGCAAAAATCAGAGCGTTTAAGACAAGACGAAAAAACAGAATCGAAACGAGCTAAAGTGTTGGAACGCGAGTTGGATTGGGTACGTCAAGGTGCAAAAGGTCGCCAAGCGAAATCGAAAGCGCGTTTGAAAAACTATGAGCAAATGCTCGAATCAGACGAGAAGCAACAAGACGAAAAATTGGAATTGTACATTCCACCGGGACCGCGTTTAGGTTCAAAAGTGATTGTAGCCAATGACATCGCAAAAGCTTTTGGCGATAAATTGTTGTATGAAAACGTCAATTTTTCGTTGCCACAAGGCGGAATCGTGGGTATTATTGGACCGAATGGTGCGGGTAAAACGACTTTGTTCCGAATGATTATGGGCGAAGAAAAACCCGACAAAGGAACATTTGAAGTAGGCGAAACTGTGAAAATTGCGTACGTTGACCAATCGCACTCAAACATCGATCCCGAAAAAACGGTTTTTGAAGTTATCACCAATGGTGATGAGTGGATTGAAACAGGTAAACTGAAAATTAATTCGCGTGCGTATGTTTCGCGTTTCAATTTCGGTGGTGCAGACCAACAGAAAAAGGTGAAAGTGCTTTCGGGAGGAGAACGAAATCGTTTGCATTTGGCATTGACTTTCCGTCAGGAAGCGAACGTGTTGCTCTTAGACGAACCTACGAATGACCTGGATGTGAATACGATTCGTTCTATTGAAGAAGCACTAGATAATTACGCAGGCTGTGCCGTTGTAATCTCGCACGACCGTTGGTTTTTGGATCGTGTGTGTACGCACATTTTGGCATTTGAAGGCGAAGGAAGCGTTTACTTTTTTGAAGGTGGATTTTCGGAATATGAAGAAAACAGAAAACAACGTTTAGGCGAGGCTCCGCGTAAATTCAAGTATAAAAAATTGGTGGCGTAAACGTATTTGTAGAGACGCACAATTGTGCGTCTCTACGTAAATAAAAAGATGATGAAACTATTTTGGATTATCGTAGCTATTTTGTCGGGCGTGTATATTTTCATTCCCGAGCCTACAGACGCTATTCCGATTTTAGGCTGGCTTGATGAAGCTACGGCTTTGCTGATTTTTTCTTATGCCTTGAAGAAATTAAATGTGCGATGGTTGGATTGGTTGTTGAGGATTTTTAAAGGAAAGAAATAAAAAAAGCGGTACAACAAGAATTCATGTCACACCGCTCTTAGCTCTAATCCAATATTTTTTATATTCTACTTAATGTCGAGTTTTGAAGAAATTCTCTCCCAAAACTTAGGTGCATAAACAAACACATCATCGCTGGTGTATGGTATATTGTCATGTCCGGCATATACTTGAATTAAGTCGGTCGTATTGAAACTCACAATTCCGCTCATCGTAATAGTCTCTCCTGCTTCCGGAGCATGGTATAGAGTATTAGCGTAGCGTTCGCTACGAATTATTAAAGTATTGGTTCCGCCACCTATTATGGGGTTATTTATGGACATAGGGACATTCTCTCCATTAGGATTTACCACGAACGTAGAATCGGTATTTCCGAAATAGAAATAAGGTCCGTTGTTTGTATAAGCAGAATTGGGGAAAATCAGCCGCATGAATGGCTGTTGTTGTGTTTTAATAATATTATTCTCTACGGTTGAATTGGTTTCGGCACCGAACATCTCTATGGGAACTCCTTCATACTCATTCGGTAATTGTATTTCTTGGTAGAGATAATACGGCAGAAAATAAAAGTATTTGAAATCTATTTGCTTATCTTCCAATATGCCATCTCTCAATCGTCCATACATTACAGGGTTTTCAAAGTTTACCGTGACATTATTGGAAAAATCTACCAATCTTGAAGGATCGTTTTGGGGCAAATGGTCCGGATTTTGGTCTATATATTGCAAAATTTGGTTGTCATTATTGTAGCCGGGTGTCGTCACGGTGTCTGCATAGCCTATAGTCCAAATATTCGCTGTAAATTTTGAAGGGGTTAGACTTGTAATATAATCTCCGAATTGTGTATAAAACTCCTCATTATTCGAACGCCTGAATTCTAAAGGGATTTCACTGGTCGTAAATCTGATTTTATACGATACCTTCCCAATTTTCTTACAGGAAACAGTCAGTAGTAATAAAATTGTGAGGGGATAAAGTAATGTTTTCATGGTGTTGAATTAAATTAATAAAGGCGAGTGTATTTCTACACTCGCCTTTACATAAATCATGTTAGTTGTTAATCAATATTCTTTTTCTGCTTAAGCCCAAATCCGTTTTCAATTCAACGATATAGTAACCGCCTTGCATATTGCTAATGTCTATCTGCTCAGTAGATTTACTCATTGAGATTGTTGTAACCAACG
>JAEYZB010000070.1 GCA_023428205.1 Bacteroidota bacterium
CTATTAAATTTCCCATAAATGCAAGAAAACCTTTCCGCGCTGCAACAACTGATTGACACCACCAAAAAATCAGTAATCATTACCCACCCAAATCCTGACGGAGATGCGTTTGGCTCAGTTTTGGCATGGAGTGCATTTTTGCGAAAATTCGGACATGAAACAACTGTAATTTCACCACCTAACTATACCAAAAACTTCAAATGGCTGAAAGGATTTGAAACGATTTTGGCGTTTGAAAAAGAAGCCGATCAAAAAATAGCCGTTGAAAAAATTGTGAATTGCGATGCGATTTATTGCTTGGACTTTAATGCAATTTCACGATTGGAATTACTGAGCGAACCTATTCAAAAAGCCACCCAACCCAAAGTCATTATTGACCACCATCACCAACCGGAAGATTTCGCGAAAATTTTATTTTCTAATACGAAATATGCCGCGACTTGCGAACTGCTGTACGACATGATGGTGGGCTTAGGAAGTGATGACCTGATTGACCAAGAAATCGCGGAAAGTCTATATACCGGTTTAGTAACGGACACGGGTTTTTTTGCATATAGCAATACCACTCCAAATGTGCACAAAGTAGCGGGAGCACTCATTACCAAAGGCGTTTCCACAGAATATATAAACGACAAAGTACTCAACATTTTCTCAGAAAACCGCTTGCGCTATTTCGGTTATTGTTTATTGAATAACGTAAAAGTAACACAGGGCGGAAAGGTGGCATATATTACTGTGAGCAAAGAAGAAGCGCGAAAATTCAACCTGCAATCAGGCGATAACGAAGGCTTAGTCAATTATCCGTTCAAAATTGAAGGCGTGCGAATGACCGCTTTGTTCACAGAAGAGCCTTCTAAAGTAAAAATTTCATTCCGTTCTAAAGATACAGTTGACGTAAACACCTTCGCACGCAATCACTTTGCAGGTGGCGGACACACCAACGCTGCAGGTGGACGTTCTTTCCTTTCGCTTGATGAAACAGAGAAAATGTTTTTGGAAAAACTGAGTGATTTGTTTTAAGCCACTTCCATTTCAACCGCCTCTTCCACTTTATCCAACTCAAAACGGAGATTATCAATAATGAAATCTTGACGGTCTTGGGTATTTTTACACATGTAATAATCTAAAATAGCTTTCAAGTCGTTATTATCGGTAACAATCACGGGTGAAAGACGAATATCTTCACCGATAAACCCTTCAAATTCTTCAGGTGAAATTTCCCCTAAACCTTTGAATCGCGTAATCTCGCACTTGTTGTTCAGCTTCGCAATCGCAGCTTGTTTTTCTTCTTCGTTGTAGCAATAAATCGTTTCTTTTTTATTGCGCACACGGAAAAGCGGTGTTTCCAAAATTTTCACGTGTCCATTGCGAACAGTGTCAGGGAAAAACTGCAAGAAGAATGTCAAAATCAGTAAGCGAATGTGCATTCCGTCCACATCGGCATCGGTGGCAATCACAATGTTATTGTAGCGCAAATCGTCAATAGAATCTTCAATGTTCAGCGCATGTTGCAATAAGTTGAACTCTTCATTTTCATAGACAATTTTTTTCGTCAATCCATGTGAGTTCAATGGTTTCCCGCGCAAGGAAAACACCGCTTGCGTATCCGTATCCCGAGACTTGGTGATAGAACCACTTGCCGAATCTCCTTCCGTGATAAACAATGTCGTATTCAAACGAACTTCACTTTTCACATCAGTCAGGTGCACTTTGCAATCGCGCAGTTTTTTGTTGTGAATGTTCGCTTTTTTAGCGCGTTCATTTGCGAGTTTCTTAATTCCTGCAATCTCTTTTCGTTCGCGCTCACTTTGTAAAATTCGTTTCAGCAAAGCATCTGCCGTTTCCGGATTTTTGTGCAGATAATTATCCAAGTGCTGTTTTACAAATTCGAGCAAAAACTGCTTCATCGTTTTTTCCTCGCCATAGAGTTTTTCTGTCCCCAATTTCGTTTTCGTCTGCGATTCAAAAACAGGTTCTTGAATACGAATGGAAACTGCCGCCACAATCGCTTCACGAATATCTACCGTGTCGTAATCTTTTTTGTAGAACTCCCGCACAGTTTTCACCACTGCTTCACGAAACGCCTGCAAGTGCGTACCACCCTGCACCGTGTATTGTCCATTCACAAACGAGTAGTATTCTTCGCCATATTGATTGCTGTGGCTCATCGCTATTTCGATGTCTTCGCCCACCAAATGAATGATTGGGTAGCGAAGATTTTCTACCGCTTTTTTCTTCGACAGCAAATCAAACAAACCTCTTTGGGACACATAGCGCTGCCCATTGAAGTGAAACGCCAATCCGGTGTTCAGATACGTGTAATTTTGTATCATTTGCTCCACATACTCGTTGCGAAAATGATAGTTTTTAAAAATTGTAGCATCCGGCACAAACTCTACATACGTGCCATTTTCTTCATCTGTTTTTTCCAACTTGTGGTCGTGAATCAGTTCACCTCGCTCAAACTCTGCACATTTTTTTTGTCCATCACGAACGGCATATACTTTGAAATAAGTCGAAAGGGCGTTCACCGCTTTCGTTCCCACACCGTTCAACCCGACAGATTTCTTAAATGCTTTGGAATCATACTTCCCGCCCGTGTTCATTTTAGAAACCACTTCCACGACTTTCCCTAAAGGAATTCCGCGTCCGTAATCGCGCACCGTCACCCGGTCTTTCGTCACTTTCACTTCCACTTTTTTACCGTAGCCCATCACATACTCGTCTATTCAGTTATGTATGGATTCTTTAATCAAAATATAAATCCCATCGTCCATAGAACTTCCATCGCCCGTTTTGCCGATGTACATTCCGGGACGCAAACGCATGTGTTC
>JAEYZB010000075.1 GCA_023428205.1 Bacteroidota bacterium
GGCGTATGCAATACGCCCCTACAAAAGATTTTACCCATTAGACCATTAATTCCTTATTTTCGCGCCCTTTAATTCGCTTATGAAACGAATAGTTGCAGCAACCACTACCCTACTCTGTTTGTTTTTCGTTTCGGCTCAAGATGCGCACTTCAGCCAATTCCACGCCATGCCGATGTGGCTGAACCCCGCACAAACGGGTTTTCACAACGGATTGGTTCGCATCGGGGCAATTTACCGCAATCAGTGGCTTCCTTTGGCAGGCGGACCGGCATCGTATCAAACGACAGGCGGATTTATAGATGCATCGCTTTTTAAACAAAAGCTAAAAGGCGATTATTTTGGCATAGGAGCAGGTGCATATATAGACCGCAATGGCACCAATCTTTTTCAAACGGGTGTGGCTTCGCTGAGCTTTGCTTACTCCAAAAGCTTTGGCAGCAGAACGAAACACGCCCTCGCGCTCGGTGTCGGTGCAGAAATGCTGATTCAAAATTTCAATAAAAACGGAGCGGTATTTTCGGACGGAGTCTCTGAAAACATTTCTCCTAATACCTCTGTTTTTGACGGCAATATTGGTTTGCAATATCACGTGGTCGCGAAAAAATTGAACGGATATGTGGGTTTTGCATACCATCACCTGATGCAATCTTCTAATAAGCATACCGTGAATAGCACGGAGCGCTGGAATTCGAAATATGTGGTTCACGCAGGGGCGCAGGTGGAGGTTCACAACAAATGGAATGTGGTTCCCGTTGCGTTATTTATGTATCAAAATACGGCTTGGCAATTGAATCTTGGCGCAGCAGGACAGTATGTGTTTGGCGACCGACTGACGAGCAAAAATTATTTTTCCGTAGGACTGAATACGCGAATTGTCGGCTCGGGTTTAGATGCGATTATCCCCAATGTGAAGTTGGAAGTTTATCATTTCTCGCTCGGTTTATCGTATGACATCAATGCCTCGCTTTTGGCAAAAGCCACTCAAAGCTATGGCGCATTGGAAATTTCTTTAGGCTATGTCATTCAGCCGCGCAAAAAACAACGCGCTTGGGTTGCTCCTTGTCCGCATTTTTAAATTCTGCTCGTTTTTTTCGACCACCTTTCGGGTCTTCTCTACCACTTAAAATTCCAAGTAATGGACGGTAGAATCGGGAAGAGTGATGATTGGCGCAAGACCGCTTTTTGGTCGCCTTGTGCCGGATCGCCTTTTACTTTTACGTACACGAAGTACGGATTTTGACGATTATAGACGTTATAGATAGAAAAGGATATATCGGAATAGAATTTGGTTTTCAGCATTACATAAGTTACGCCCAAATCGAGACGGTGATAAGGTGGCAATCGCCAACTGTTTCGCTTTGCCCATTCGTAGTGAATTTGCCCATTCAAATAATAGATAGACGATGGAAGTGTAGTCGTGTTTCCCGAAGCGTAAACAAAAGCCGCACTAACTTTCCATTTTTTAGAAATATCCCACATAAATACCACATTCAGGTCATGTCTGCGGTCATATTTTGACGGGAAACGCTGTCCGTTGTCAATGCCCGCAAACTTCCGATTGCTCCACGCCAAAGTGTAGCCCACCCAGCCCGTCCAACGTCCCTTGGCTTTCTTCACAAAAAACTCTGCGCCATACGCTCGTCCGCGCCCAAAAGTGTAGGTGTCTTCCACATCAAAATCAATATTCTGCACAACGGACTGCCCAATTTCAATCTGATTGTACAAGTCTTTATAATAGCCTTCCACCGAAGTTTCAATCATATCATTCATAAAATTCTGAAACACTCCAAGCGAATATTGCAAGCCTGTTTGTGGCTTCACCTTTTTGGAACTCGGAACCCACAAATCTATCGGCAAGGAAGAATTGGAAGTAGGCACCATATGAATATACTGCCGTGTCATGTGAAAGCCTGCTTTCAATGATGTGGCTTTAGCCAATTTAAATCGCGCACCGATACGCGGTTCGAGCCCCCAGTATGTTTGTACATTCGCGCCCTGTTTATAATTCAGGGTGTCTTTGATAGTGCCATTATCATTATACTCTGTCTTTTTATAGGGACCGAGCAAAGAAAACAGCGATGCCCGCAAGCCTACATTGAATCGAAGCCATGGCGTTGCATCAAATTCGTCTAAGAAATATATAGCCGAAACCTGCGCATGTTTTTTGTCGGAATTGGAATTGCTGAACGTAGCTGTACCGCTTGCTCCCGTCAGCGTGTAAGGGGTGAAAATGTGGTAGTTAAAATCTGCTCCGAACTTCATGCTGTGTCCAATGAGCGGAGTGTAGTCGAACGCGATTTTTCCGACTCCCTCCTGCACCGAAGAATTGACGTTTAAATTGATGTCGGAAAAAGTAGTCTTTGCATTGAATCGGTATTCGTTGTAAATAGCCGAAACACTCATAAATAGTTTCGGATTAAACGAACGAGACCAACGCATTCCTCCTGACGCATTGCCCCACGGGAAATTTACTTTAAAATCACCGTCCGGGTCTTCGAAAGTAAAGGCATCACGCCCAAAGTAGCCGGTCAGCGAAAGACGATCTTTGGAAGATAGCTTGATATTGACTTTGGCATTGAGATCATAGAAATAATAACCATTACCGGCAAATTTCCCGCCTTCCAAATTTTTAAAAATCGGTTTTGTAATTAGCTCCAAATAGGTTCTGCGTCCCGATACATAAATGGAACACCAATCTTTTTTAATTGGCCCTTGAATGGTGAGTCGAGAAGCAATGAGTCCCAAACCTCCCTCTACGTGCCAGCGTTTCATAT
>JAEYZB010000086.1 GCA_023428205.1 Bacteroidota bacterium
TGCTTGATGCGCAAATCAGTTGGGAGGTGCAAAAGATTTACACCACCTTCAAATTTGGTGGCAGCAACTTGATTTCCAATCGCAATTATCAGGCGTATGGCGGTCCGGGAATTGGGCGAATGTTGTACGGCTCGATTTTATTCAACATCAATGGCGACCAACTGTTCAAGCCGAAAAAGAAATAGGAATTCGATAAACGTGCTCGTTTTTTTACCCCATTTGTTGCTATCGTCATTCCCGCGAAATCGAATGACGATTTGCTTTTTACTTCTTCTTAATTTTTCCATACGTTTAAGGATAATTGATTTTTTTGTGTAGGTTTGGAATACTAAAACAAAGCTATATGAAAAAGAAATTACTTCTTGCTGCTGTCAGCGCTATTACCGCAACTTCAGTGTATTGTCAACGCTATCTCACTCCGCAATTTTCTAATGTCACCATAACGAGCGATGTTGTTTATGGTCAGAACTATGGCTACAATACTACGTTTACTTCATTGGAAGATTTGAAAATGGACGTGTACGAGCCGGAAGGCGATACGCTGAGTCAGCGTCCCGTAATTATTTTAGGCCACGCGGGTTCTTTTTTGAATCTTTATCAATGGGGAAATAAAGAGCAATACAGTGTGGTGGAATTGTGTAAACGCTTCGCGAAATTAGGTTATGTGGCGGTTTCGATTGACTATCGCCTTGGTTGGGCTGCAGGCTCGAACGATGCGGAAGAGCGTGAAAAAACAATTATCAATGCCGTTTACCGCGCGATGCAGGATTTCAAAACCTGTGTTCGTTATTTCAAAAAAGATGCATTAAATGCGAATCAGTGGAAAATAGATCCATGCAAAGTTTTTGTAGGAGGAACTAACTCCGGAGGCTATTCTGCTTTAGCAGTCGGCACATTGAACAAACAATCGGAGCTTGTCGGATTTAAGTTTTTGGATTCACAAGGAAATCCGTACATAGACCAAAGCAAAACAGGAAGTTTTGACGGTTTTGGCGGTACGCAAAATGTCAATAATCATGCAGGCTACACTTCTGACGCACGCGCGATTTTAGCTTTAGGTGCAGCAACGGGTGACAGTACATGGATAGAAGCCGGAGAAATCCCGGTAGTCGCATTGGCAGGTGTGGACGAAACTTCTACCCCTTATAATACCGCAATTGTAATCACTACAAGCGGAACACCGATTATTGTGGTAAGCGGTTCAGGAGATTTTATGCCACGACACGAGCGATTGGGAAATAATGCGGTGTTTGCGGCAGCATCACTTCCGCAAGGACCACCTAACAAAAATGGAGCAGGACAAATCACGCAACCGGTAGAAGGTTTGTATCCGTTTCATCATGCAGGTTTCGAGCCTTGGAGTTGGTATGATAGCAATCAACCGGTAGGAGATCCGAGTTTGAATCCGAATGCTTCGCAAGTGCGTGGTATGGCATATATTGATACGATTATTTCTTACACCGCACCGCGCTTTTATCAGATTATTCAAGACCCGACTGCTTGCCAAGTGACCGATTCAACAACCGGAATCAGCAACATAAATAAAGAGGATGTAAGCTTTTCGGCTGTACCGAATCCATCAAGCAGTACCATTACCATTATCAGTTCTTCTCCGGAAACGGCAATCGTTTCTGCGGCTTTGTTTGACATCAACGGAAGAATGGTTCGCAGTGTAGCAAACCAATCAGGTTATTATGCGGTACTACCTGTGGAAGATTTGACGAACGGAATGTATGTTATCCAAATTCAAACGAAAGACGGTAACCTTTCCACGAAAAAAGTGATTGTGCAACACTAAAAAATACATCAGTTTTTTGAGGACGGGGAACGCAGCAATGTGTTCCCCGTTTTGTTTTGCAAAAGATAGCGGAAGTTTTTTTTGAAAGTCAATAAATATCCGTTCCTTGCACGTATGATTTTCAAACGCACATTGCCGATTTTGTTCGCGCTGTTTTTGGTGAGCGTGGCCATTCGCTCACCACAATTGGGCCGACCGCTTTCTAAACATCAGGAATTTTGCACGGCAACGACCTTGCAAGTGTTGCAGATTTGGTGGGATAACGGTATTGAAAATTACGGTTATAATCCCGTAATGACTTACAACAACGAAGCCGATAAATTCATCAATAATTCCGCGAACGCGAGCAACAAAATGGTGGATGCCAAAGGCAATTTTTACTATGTGTCACATCCGCCTTTCGCGTATTATTTCCCGTATGCCGTTTTTAAACTGTTGAACATTCGTCCCGATGTTGTACCGCTACAGTTATTGAATTTCACGCTGCATTTTATTTGTGGGCTCTTTGTGTATTTCATCGTGTGCTTGCTGAGTTTTCATCGGGCGCGATTCGGCTTGTACATTCCGGCCTTAGTAGCGTTTTTATTTTATGTGTTTTCGCCCGCTACGCTTTGGTTTCAAGGGAATGTATATATGAGTGACATGGCGGTGCAAACGCCTTTTATTATTGGTGTTTATATTGTTTTGAAAATGATTATCCGTCAAAAATTCTATGTGCCGAAATACATTTTCTTCTATGTACTCACGTTGTTTTTGATGATTTATACTTCATGGCTCGGCTTGTTTTTTGCGCTTGGAGTTTTGGTGTATGGCTTACTGCACGTAAAAGCGATTCGCGGCTTTCGCCTGCTCATTTTTTTGACCCTTTTGGTAACGGTTTTTGCCGTGCGTTTATTCACTTTTCAGTATTCGCAAATTGCGGGAGCAACCGCCTATATTACCGAAATGTTTTACCGCTTTTTGGATCAGGGAAGTGTGGGCGTTCGTGGTGAAGGATATTTTCATTTTCTGTGGTCGTATGTGTCTTACACCAAAAATATTTTGTTCAACTACTTCGCCAATTATTTTCTGTTCTACATCATCATCGGCAGTTTTATCTGGCTGGCAGTTTCGCGCGCGAAATTGAAAATCGTTTTTTCCGAAAACGGTTATCGTTTCATTTGGCTTTCGGTGTTACCGATAATTCTCTTGCACACTATTTTTCTGAGTTATTCGGAACATGATTTTACGGTGCTGTATGCTTCGCTGTTCCTTTCGGTATTGACGGGAATTTTATACGACAAAGTGAAAAAATCGAACGCTGTGAGCGAACGAAACTTAAACCTGCTCACGCTTTCAGCTTTGGTGTTTTTGATAGCACAATTCACGGTTTCCAACTTGCCCGGTGAAAAAAACTACAAAGGCGAACGCTATGCTTCCGAAAAAGAATTTGGTGAATACATCAAAACCCTTCCAAAAAACGAGGTCGTTTTTATGTATGAAGAACCTGAACCGCAACTGAATTTCTATGCTGCACGAAATATTAAAGTCGTGAAATCAAAAGAAGAGGCAAAAGCCTTTTTGCAGGCACGAAATATCGCCAACGGGCAGATTGTACAACTACTTTCTGACGGACTTTATAAAGCCGATAAGATTGAGAAGTAATATTGCTCTTTTGGATTGAAATGGGTGAAAAAAACGGGCAGGATATTGCTATGTCATATTCTTTGTTCTCACTTATCCCGCACGCACCGAAAACCGATATGTCCGAATGTCATTTTCACATCGGAACGCATACGCGTAAAAGGACGATAGCTCGTACAAAAATTATCGGCACATAAATACGAGCCGCCACGAATAACTCTTACCGTATTATACAAAGCATAAGGGTCGTACGGTTTTTTCGGGCCATTTTTCCGCTCTTCAATCGAAAGATTTTCAGCCAGTTTATACCAGTCGGCATGGTAGTAATCTGCGCACCACTCCCACACGTTGCCATTCATGTCGTGCAAACCAAGTTTTCCTGCCAAAAAACTTCCAACGGGAGATGTTCGCTCAAAGCGGTCTTCAGTTTTATTTTCATACGGGAAATTCCCTTGCCAGATATTTTTTTCGCTGACCTCGCCATTAAGTGTTGCAGCATATTCCCATTCCGCTTCTGTCGGCAAGCGCATATCTAGCCAATCGCAATAAGCACAAGCATCTTCATACGCGATATGTGTTGCTGGTTCAAAATCGTTAGTTTCCTCTAATTGCTTTCTACCTGTCGGGTTTTTCCAAGATGCTTGCTTCACAAAATGCCACCAAGGCGCATTCGGAATAGAAAAAGAATCTTCCTGAAATGGAACAGTGAAAACATACGAACCTCCATTTCGTTCCGCTAAGGTTTTATAGCCCGTTGCCTCTACAAATTTGCTGAACTGTGCGTTTGTTACTTCGTATTTTTGTAGATAAAAATCTGAAACTTCTTGTTCCAGAGCGGGAGAAG
>JAEYZB010000120.1 GCA_023428205.1 Bacteroidota bacterium
GGTTGGTGCCTTGCTCGATATAGGTGCCCGCCAGTTTCATTTTGAGCGGAAGGTTTGTCGTGTCGGAAGCCAATGCTGTTTCGTAAGCCGCAACGGCTTTATTGATTAAAAATGTTTTCATTTCCTCGGAATTGCTGATTGCCGAAGTGGCTTCAAACAAATCGCCTGCGTGTTCCATTTGCGCAACGTTATTCGTTTTTCGTGCGGCTAATTCCGTGAAATGCGCCTCCACAACCGATTCTCCTCTTTGGTGATAAATCACCGTCAAGGCATCGTAGTTTTCGCTTGATTGCAGTTGTTCGATGAGTTGCAAAGTGTCTTGATTGGTAAGTTCTGCATTTACTTTTTTCAAGTATGTCTCAAAGTCGAAGTTCCCAGTTTCACTTGTGGCAGCCGCCATTTCAGAAGAAACAGGAACGCTGCTTTTTTCTTTTGTAGTTGGTAAAAATAAATACACCGCAACGCCCGTCAATGCGAAAAGCGCCACTATAAAATAAGGAGATTTCAAAATTTTCATGCGCAAGGATAGAAAATATTAGGTGTAAGGCATAGGTCGTAAGGATTAAATAAGAAATCCTCCTCGTTTTTTCAGAGAATAATGCAAGTGGTCGAAAAAAACGAGGTCGTTTATTTCCGTTTTTACTTCTTCACTTCTTTTTATCTTCGTTCACATGAAACCAACCGTAGCGTCCGCCTTGGCCCCCGCCTTGGTTCGTGTCCTCACGAACCATACTTCCAACTCTATACTTTTTAAAACTCGTCTCTTATATCTTTTATAAATGAAAACTCTTTAATTCCACGTTCATAAAACTTCGCTGTCGAATACTTATAGCCGCTAGGTTCTTTCGCTAATTGCCAATGCTCTGCTAACGGATTATTATGGATATAATCAAGTTTCTGATAGGCTATTTCCTTTGTGAACAAACGAACTGCCAATGAATCTCTTTGCCAGAATTCATAATCCTTATTAGCCGCATCCGTTGTATAACTTGATAATTCTTGTCCGTCTTTTCTCAACATTTTCTTAAACTCGTGTGCCGTATATTTTAAAAATGAGCCCTGAGGCGTTTCCTTTCCATTATTGTCTTTTATTCTCCAAATTATATGTATATGATTGGGCATAATTACAAACGCAAATACATCTATCTTTCCAGTGGCATTTAAATATTCCAAAGAACTAACAACTACATCTTTATACTCATCTTTTTGCAATAAACGCTGCCATTTATTAATCGTGGCTGTCCAAAAATACACCTCCCCTTTTTCAATGTAAGACTTCCGTTTATGCTCAAATATGTTCGTATCCATTTTCTCTTCTTTTGGTTCGTGTCCGCACGAACCACACCACAAATCCATATTTTCCTTTTCCATATCATTTACTTTTCAATTTCTTTCTTTCGCTTGTTTCGTGAGGACACGAACCAAGGTTTAGAGAATAATGCAAGTGGTCGAAAAAAACGAGGTCGTTTATTTCCGTTTTTACTTCTTCACTTCTTTTTATCTTCGTTCACATGAAACCAACCGTAGCGTCCCGAATTCGTTCAGCTGTGATAGATGTTCCTGATTTTCCGAAAGCAGGGATTTTGTTTAAAGATATTGCGCCTGTTTTTTTAGATGCCGCGCTGTGCAGCGATATTGCCGATGAATTGATTGCTCGGCTATCGGTAAAACCCGATGCGGTTTGCGCAATAGAAAGTCGCGGCTTTTTTATCGGAATGTTGTTGGCGCATAAACTGCAAGTACCGCTGATTCCCGTTCGTAAAGAAGGGAAACTTCCGGGTAGCGTGCGCTCATTTGAGTATGCATTGGAGTATAGCTCCGCTGTTTTAGAGATTCAACGCGGTGTCGTTCAACGCGGCTGGAAGGTGCTGATTCATGATGATGTGCTGGCTACAGGCGGCACGGCTGTGGCTGCTGCGGAACTTGTGCAACAGGAAGGCGGACGTGTTTCCGCATTTCACTTTCTTGTAGAATTATCCTTTTTGAAAGGCAAAGCGCATTTATTGCCGATTTCAGAAAATATACAGAGTTTGGTGCAATACTAAATGCAAACCAAACAGGAGTGAGGCCCTGAGAGTGAAATCGGTGAAAAAAACGAGCACGTTTTAATCCAATGATTGGCCTGAAACTTCCGTACGCTCGATAATTTTTGCGAAAGTAGCATCATCTAAGTCGCTATAGAAAAAGTACACGGGATTGATGGCATTTCCGCCTTTTATCACTTCATAATGTAAGTGCGGTCCGGTAGATTTTCCGGTGCTGCCCACATAACCTATTTTTTCGCCCCGTTTTATTTTTTGTCCGCGTTTCACCGCAAAGCGCGACATGTGTCCGTAGCGTGTTTTGTAGCCGTAGCCGTGATTGATTACGACCTGATTGCCGTAGCCGCCATAATTAAACTCTACTGTTTCAACTACACCATCGCCTGTGGCATAAATTTCTGTTCCTGTCGGAGCGGTAAAGTCCAATCCTGCGTGAAACTTAGGCACTTTGTACACCGGGTCAATCCGCACACCAAACCCCGAAGCAATGTGCTGCAAATCTTTATTCGTTACCGGTTGGATGGAGGGAATAGAAGCCAGCATTTGTTCTTTTCCTTTTATCAGTTTGGCGATATCATCATACGATTTTGACTGAACGGCCATTTGGCGTTTCATTTTATCCACACGCTTCGCAATGTCAATCATCAAGTCGGCATTGTCGTATTTTTCCAATTC
>JAEYZB010000158.1 GCA_023428205.1 Bacteroidota bacterium
ATGCCTTGGGAGGCTCGCTCGGTGCGGGTTTTGTGCAGTTGCTCATTGGGTTTCTGATTCTTGCTGCAATTTTGGTTTTGGGAAATTTATTGGTCATCCCACTCAAGAAAATTCCGTTTCTCGGCAAGCAGGTTGCTGTGCCGTTTGATATGATTGTGTCGCGCTTTATTGAAATTCTGAATTCCATTCCAACGCTGTTTTTGATCTTGATGATTATTGCGATAATCCGCAAACCGAATTTGTATGTGATTATGTTGATTATTGGTTTTACAGGTTGGACGGGTATTGCGCGTTTCATTCGTGCGGAGCTTCTGAAAGTTCGCAATTTGGAATACATTGAAGCATCGCAGTCGTTGGGCTACAGCGGTTTGCGTATTTTGTTCAAACACGCTATTCCAAACGCGCTTTCGCCTGTATTGATTTCAATTGCATTCGGTATCGCTTCTGCTATTCTCACAGAATCTACGTTGTCGTTTTTGGGGTTAGGGCCTGCCGATACGGTTACTTGGGGACAGTTGCTTTCCTATGCGCGTCAAGCACCGCAGGCGTGGTGGCTGGCTATTTTCCCGGGTGCGGCAATTTTCATCACCGTTACTGTTTTCAACTTGATAGGCGAAGGGCTGACCGATGCGCTTGACCCGAGATTGAAGCAATAGGACGAGTGTTCAAAGCTTGTAAACTATATAAAGCAGAAAGTTGCTTTTAGGAAAATGAAATGGTGCGAAAAAACGAGCAAGATTTTACACTAAACGGCTATTTTACAGGAAAATGTTTGTCTTTCATGGGAACATTGTTTGCAATGCTATAAAAACCCTTATTTTTCGCGCCTCGTGAATTACTTTAACCGATTTCTTATTTTTTGTTGTGTGGTTGGCTTTGCGCAAAATGCTGTTGCGCAGCTGACGGAATTGCATGGAAAGGTGATTGATGGGAAAACGCTGGAACCCTTGCCTTTCGCCAATATTCGCTTGAAAGGAACTATCACGGGAACAACTACGGACGAAGGGGGCTTCTTCTATCTTTCTACGGTGGAACGGGTGGATTCGGTGGTGATTTCTTATTTGGGCTATCCGACTAAAACCATCAAAATAAACCGCGGTGGTTCGCAAGAATTGAATGTGTCTTTAGTGTCAGAAGGAGTAGAGCTGAAAGAGGTGGTGGTAAAATCAGGCAGACGTAAGCGATACATTGATACCACGGCCAATTTGGTATATCACATGGTGGTGAAGAACAAGAGTAGAAACCGCGAGGAAAATCTGGAAAGTTATCAGTTGGAAGAATATGAAAAACTGGAAGTCGGGTTGCTGAATCCACGTCAGAAGTTTTTAAATATGAAATTGCTGAAGCCGTTCAAATTTCTTTTTGACAATGTAGATACCACAACGGTTGAAGGCAAAAAATTTATTCGCGGGGTGATAAAAGAAGATCTCTCCGATGTGTATTACCTTAAAAATCCGAAAGGATTACGCAGATATACTAAAGCAACACAAATCACGGGTATAGAAAATAAAACAGTATCCGATTTGGCCTCTTATACGTTTGAGCATATCAATATTTATGACGAACTGTTTGTGATAGCCGGAAAGTCATTTATTTCTCCTTTTGCGCACGGAGCATTGGGGACGTATCGCTACTTTCTAACCGATACGGTATTGATTGAGGGGAGAACATCCTACAAGCTGCACTATGTCGGTATTTCTAAAGTTGATTTGGCACTCAAAGGCTATGCGTGGATAGATTCTGCAAGTTGGGCCGTGCAATCCATTTATTTTCGACCAAACGAAAAATCAAATCTGAACTTCATCAGCGATTACAGTATTTCGCAAACATTCAAACTGATGAATGACAGCGTGTGGATGTTGCAAAGAGAAGAGCTGAATACGTTGGGCAGTATTCTGAAACGGAAAAACGCCATGTCGGTGTTGATTCAGAAGCTGTATGACCGCAGAAATATTAAACTGAATGTGCCTTTACCGGAAACGCTTTTCAATAAATTTGAGCAGCAGTTTTATGCTCCTGATGCGCGGACTCGTCCGCGTTCGTATTGGGATACTATCCGCAATCCACCTTTGAATGAATACGAGGAAAAAGTGTTTTGGGCGCATGATACGTTACCGAAAGTCCCTGCTTTTAAATTGTATATGGGATTGATAAAGTTCTTTACTACGGCCTATATTGAAGCGGGTCCCGTGGAGTTTGGACGCGTGTATAAATTTGTCAGTGTAAATAATATTGAAGGCTGGCGTTTTCGTCTTGGTATGCGCACCAATAAGAATTTTTCGCGCAAAATTAATCTGGAAGGCTATGCTGCATACGGCTTGAAAGATAAGGACTTTAAATATTACGCAGCTTTCAAAACATTTTTACCTGCAAAAAACGAGCGCTGGCGTTTGTTGACGTTGCATTATCTATATGACATGCAGGTTCTCGGACAAACGAATCCCTTGCTTACGTTTGATAACGTCATCACGCTTATTCGCGGAAAGCTTTTGACCCGCATGATGAAAATCCGCGAGGTGCACATAGACCTGGAGAATGAATGGATGCGAGGCTTTTCGAGTATGATATCTTTAGACAATCGCACGTATTATTCTATCCCCGGCATTTTTGATTTCTCTTATCGCGACCGAAACAACAATCTGCGATATTTACCGAATTTTAATACGACTGAAATTACGATTGATTCGCGCATTGCACCGAACGACAAATATTTCAAGTCAGGATTCTACCGCTACTTCATTACGACTAAGTATCCTGTGTTTTTATGTACGCTTACAGCCGGCTTTTTGAACCGAAACAGCCATGTCTCCAATTATCAAAAAGTGTCTGTGGGTGCTAAACAGCGTCTTTCTTGGCAAGGAGGACATACTCGCTATCAGGTGCAGTAATCCAAAATTTTCGGCACGTCCCCGTATCCTATTTCCTATGTCACTTCTGCCAGCTTTGGGGTTATTTTTGATAACTACAATTTCAACATGCTGAAAGAATTTGAGTTTGTGACCGACCAGAATGTTTCCTTGTATTTAGAGCATCATTTTGATGGACTGCTATTCAAC
>JAEYZB010000269.1 GCA_023428205.1 Bacteroidota bacterium
CCCCATGAGTCCGCAAATCGCTACATTGGGGAAGTTTTGCAATTTATGTTGTTTCAGTAAATCCATCACTTCATCGGGAGAAAAACCAAATTTGGTTTCTTCATCGGCAATGTGGATTTGCAGCAAACACGGAATAATGCGTTCGTTTTTCATGGCTTCTTTATTGATTTCCGCCAACAGCTTTTCGGAATCTACTGAATGAATCATTCCTACAAACGGTGCAATAAATTTTACTTTGTTTCGCTGTAAGTGACCAATCAAATGCCAGTCAATATCTAATGGTAGAATAGCTTGTTTTTCGGTGAGTTCCTGTACTTTGTTTTCGCCAAACAAACGCTGTCCCTGATGATATAAATGCAGAATTTCGGGAGCGGATTTGGTTTTGGAAACAGCAATCAGACGCGCATTTACCCTTGTCGTTTCCTCCAAAATTTGTGTATAGATTTCATTTTTCATTCCGTATCAAATCTACAAACGTATAGGAATAGGCGTGCTTTTCATCAGCCGGAAAATGTTGTTCGTTTTCTTTTCGCCAATGTGTTTTATCTATTTCGGGAAAAAAAGTATCCGCTTCAAATGCTTGATTTACGATAGTCAGATAAACTTTATCGGCTATTGGAAGTGTCTGTTTATAAATTTCACCGCCACCGATTACCATAAGCTCCGATTCGCCATTTTTTTGGGCAAAAGCAATAGCTTCCTCAATGTTTTTTACGGTTACACAACGCTCGTCCAGATTCATTTTTCTGCTCATCACAAGGTTTGTTCGCCCTGCAAGTGGTCGAAATTTTTCGGGAATAGATTCGTAAGTCTTACGTCCCATAAGCACATGATGTCCTATCGTTATTTCCTTGAAACGTTTCATATCGTTCGGCAGTTTCCACAGCAAATCTCCGCGATTTCCTATCGCGTAGTTTTCGGCAATGGCAACAACTAACGCTATCTGCATTAATACTCGTCTTTTTTAGGGTTATATAAATTAAACAACATCTCTTTGGCGCGATAAAGTATCGCCTTCACCGTTCCCACAGGTATTTTCGTTTTTTCTGCAATTTCATCGTACGACAATTCTTCGAAATAACGCAACTCAATTATCTGACAGTATTTTGGAGGAAGTTGGCTTACCATTTGTCGCAATCGCTGAGTCTTTTGGTCTCGTATGAGCGAGGCTTCAGGGTCGTTGTTCGTATCACGAATAGTCAGTGGTTGTTTATTGTCATTTTCTGCATCGGTTGCTGATGTACTAAGCGATGTGCGGGTTATGGCCTTTTTTTTCCTGACAAAATCAATACAATTATTGGTTGCAATTTTAAATAACCACGAACTGAATGCGTAATCAGGTCTATATAAATGTAGCGATTGAAATGCCTTGTAAAATGAAACCATCGTTAAATCCTCGGCATCGCTACGATTGTGAACTATTTTCAATGCCGTGAAATAAATAGATTGTTTGTATTTGGAGACAAGTTGTTCAAATGCTTTGGGGTCGCCATTTTTAGCTAACTCGATTAACGATAAATCAAATTTCGAACTGCTACTTACTTCCATTTACCTTCCTTGGTTGTAATAATTTTGAAGAATAAGATAGGCATAATTAATATATGAACCAAATCTAAGAAAATAATGAAATAGCTTAAATCTTCATTATTGAGTTTTTTGCTCACAATTATGTGTGTAATAAGGCGCGTTGTGTATACGATAGTCCCTGCCATTGCTGCAAATAATACTTGTTCCGGTTGAAAGAAAAAGGCAATCGGGAACAAATAGAACAATAGTGTAGTCAATGACAAAAGGAACAACAAAATCTGATGGTGAAATTTATAATGTAAGAATGCTTTTGCGTGGCGTGTTTTTTGTGTCAACCATTCGCCCCATGTAGTTTTGGGTTGTGTGTAAATAAACGATTCTTTATTCAGAGCAATCTCCGTATTACTTCTTTTCGCAATGGCATTAATGAATAAATCATCACCGGCTAAAATCTTGTTCGTTTTTTTAGGGTATCCTTCCCATGAAGTGTATGTGTTTTTGCGAAAGGCCATATTGCGGCCAACTCCTTTGTATGGCATTCCAGCAAGTACGAAGGATAAATATTCCATAGCCGAAAGTGTATTGTCGTAGCGAATCAGTTTGTTCAAAAAACCGGAAGCTCTCGTGAATGGTGAAAACCCTAAAACAAAATTCGTGTCGGACATAAATTCCATAACTAAATGTTTCAGCCACTGCGGGTTTTGCGGTTTACAATCCGCATCCGTAGTAACGATAATGTCATAAGAGGCAGCCTCTATACCTACTTTTAGCGGGAATTTTTTCCCTGAAAGCGGCTTTTCGATATCCTTTTTGATGTTGATTAATCGTAGATTAGGATTGCGCGTAATATAGTCCTCAACGACTTTTCCCGTACTGTCATCCGATTGGTCGTTTACCACAATCACCTCAAACTTCGGGTAGTGTTGAATTAAAACGACTTTTAGATAATGTAATATGTTTTCCGCTTCATTTTTGGCACAAATCACTACTGAAACAGGAGGCAGATGTTCAGGAGCATATTGCTTAGGCTTGAAAAAAAGCAAGCGGCTAAACACAAATAAATAATAAAACAATAGGGTACAACAAATTACCCAATAGACTTCAACGGCCCAATTCATATTGCAAATAAACAAGGAAACGGCATAATGGGCACTTCAAACTTTCAACAGCGTGTACAACTTGAATAATTAAATAGCCTTTTTTTCAGAACTATATTGATAAACTGTTTGCAATACCGTTTTTCCTACCGCAGCCAACGTGTTTTTTGAAATCCAACTCATGTCATCACGGTGCGTGTGCCAGTGAATGCCAAAGCCGTTCGGTTCAGAATAGTGGATAACATCAATACATGGAAACTGACGACCTTTCATGACATATAAATGGTCATCGGTAATTCCACCGATGAATTTTGGCACAAACAGCGAACTATAACCAAGTCTATTCGCTAAATTCCAAACATATTGCCCGACCCAACCGGCATTGGTGGCAGAAAATTGTTCGTGCATAAATACCGCATCATGCGCACCTACCATATCTAAATTAATTCCGAAATCAGCACGGTAATTAGGAATGTGCGGGCTTTTAGCCCAATATTGCGAACCAAGACAATAGGAGTCGTTTACGCGTGGCAGTTTGCTGTCTTCCGGTTGTCCATAATCTTCCGCGTCAAATAGCACTATATCTATTCCGATTTGTGGCGGCTGCATTTTTAATGCACGCGCAATTTCCATCAATACCGCCACACCGCTTCCCGCATCGTTCGCTGCAGGAATGGGTTTGTTTTTATTTACGGAATCTTGGTCGGCAAAAGGACGAGAATCCCAATGTGCACTCAGCATAATTCTGTTTGTGACTTGAGGATTGAAGGATGCGATAATATTGGTGCTTCTTAAAGGAGTTTTATCAAAAGCTGTAACGGTGTATTTCTGTACATAAACCGTGTCGGCATATTGTGTAAAAAACTGAATCAAATAGTTTGCACATTTTTCATGAGCCGCGGTGTTCGGAACGCGAAAACCGAACGCCAATTGCTTTTCTATGTATGAATAGGCCGAATCCGCATTGAATGGGGGAGTAGCGACCAAAGTATCTGCCACCGTTGTCGGATTTTCTACTGGCGTGCTCGTTTTTTTAAACCACTTGCAGGAAGAAACAGAACCCAAAAGAAAAATAAGAAATAATGATTTTGAGAAATTCATTTTGTTTGAATTAGCTGGCGAATATAGCTAAAAATAAAAGGGCAAGAAGCCTTTCCCCTTGCCCTTTGTAAAAGCGAGTTACTCGCTCTTTTCACTTAAATTCAGATTGTACCAATCAATTTGTCGGGAGAAGTACATCACTATCGCCAAGATGATGAAGATGCCAATACTACCAATCAAAAGCGCGTAGTCTTGTAATTGAATAATGACAAAAATAAAGGTGTACAACAGCAACAAAATTCCTGAAATAAACAGCGTGAGTTTATTCGATTTCAGAATAGCCTTGACGTAACCCGCAATGAGTAGGAGTGTAGCTATAGCAGAAACAATGAATGCCGAATTAAAATTCAAATGTTCGGAAATAGCAATGAGCAGAGTGAAGAATACCACTAACGCAATTCCGACCAAAATATATTGAACGGGGTGAATGAACGTTTTATTCAAAACCTCGATAAAGAAGAACGCCAAAAACGTCAATCCAATAAATAATATTGCGTAGCGAATAGCTCTGTATGATTTTTGGTAATTATCTACAGGCACTAACAAATCTATACCAAAAGACGATTCGCTGATTGCGTGTTGCTCACCTGTCCATTGTTGCGGATAGGTTCTGTTCAGGTGCAATACATTCCAATTTGCTTTGAAACCGTTGTCGGTTACATTGCTGCTGTCGGGTAAAAATGCTCCGTTGAAACTAGGATTACTCCATTCTGATGCCATTGTAACGTCTGTTACTTTGCCAACAGGCACGAAGTATAAACGCTGGCTTCCTTTCAAATCCAAGCTGAAATTGAAGTTGTATTTGGAAGAATCGCTTGGGGGCAATGAAAGCACTGCGTTTAT
>JAEYZB010000196.1 GCA_023428205.1 Bacteroidota bacterium
CAACACAAAAATCTTCGGTTTTCTGCCCGTACAGTTGTGGTTTTACACTGCCGCCAACAAAGGCAAAAACAACAAAGTAAACTGGTGGATTAAAAACAAAGTAGGTGAAGCTCCGGTGATTTTAGATACGACTTTGACCACAAAATCTGACCGCGCCATTCAAAACTATATGCAAAACTACGGCTATTTCAATGCCACCGTTTCGCATGAAGTAAAATATAAAAAAAAGAAAGCGACTGTTACCTATCACATTGTGCCGAATGAATTTTGGTCAGTAGGAAGAGTGCTGTTTCCAAATCCGACCTACGTTACCGATTCTATTACATGGCAGCGACATCGCCAAACGTTTTTGAAAACCGGAAAGCGCTTTGACATTACCACGCTAAAAGCCGAGCGCGAACGAATTGAAGGCGATTTGAAAAACAGCGGATTTTATTTTTTCACGAAAGATTATGTGAGCTTTGATTTGGACACTGCCGAAATGCATAGAGTGGTAAACATCAACGTGCGCATCAATCAGCCGAGCGATTCTGCCGTACACGAGCAATACCGAATCAATAACATATACACCACCACCGATTTCGGAACGGAGCGCGCAGGACGTATTGTGAAACGCGATACGCTTGCCATGCCGGAGTTTTATTTTATCAGCCGAAAACCGAAATACAAAATCGGAATTTTGTTAGATGGCATCTACTTCAAAAAAAATCAATTGTATCAGCGCGACAATTACCAAAATACAATTCGCAGATTTTCGGATTTAGGTGCGTTCAAATTTGTGGCAGTCGATTTTGCCAAAGCAAATCGCGAAGGAAATTATTTAGATGCGATTATCAGTCTTACCCCTGCAAAGCAACATGGTTGGGGTGTAGAACTGCAATTCAATTATTCCAATGAAGGGTTCTTTGGCGTTGCGGGCGGGCTTTCTTACCGCAACCGAAATCTGTTTAAGTCATCGGATTTATTGGTGATAGAACCTAATGCGGGAGTGCAATTTCAATTGGATCCGAATCGTAAAACACAAATTATAACGAACAACGTTTCGGTGAATGTATCGTATTATTATCCTCGTTTTTTGTTCCCATTTTTGAAGCATTCCCGCTTCAAAGGACAGCGCCCAAAAACAAAACTTTCGCTCAGTTACGGCTATGAAAAACGCTTCGATTTTGACTCATTTAGTAACCGTGTATTTTATTATACGTTGCACAATTTCTCCGCAACATTCGGCTATCAGTGGGAACCGAATATGTTTCTGAAACACGAGTTGAATCCACTTTATTTCAGCGTTTATCTTTTACCTAAACGAGGATTGGATTTTGAAAATCGCTTGGACGGGAATGCCTCGCTTAAAAGTTCATACCAAGAGCGATTCATTTTAGGTTCTAATTACAGTGTTTATTTCACCACACAAAAATCGCAAACAGACGCTTCCTACATTTACAATCGTACGAATATAGAAGCAGCTGGAAACCTTTTAATGGCGGGATTTTCATTGGCCAATTTATCGGGAAAAGATACGCTTCCGTATCGAATCGGCTCACGGGAATTTGCGCAATACTTCCGTATTGAAAATGAATTTCGCGGATTTGCTCGGTTTGACCGTCACGTGAGTTTTGCAGGAAGAATTTTTGCAGGAATAGGAGTGCCCTACGGTAACTCGACTACCATGCCGTTTATCAAACAATTTTACACCGGAGGACCGAGCAGTATGCGGGGTTTTCGTATTCGGGAAATCGGACCGGGAAGTTATGCCTCGGAAGGCTTCGATGATGCAAGCCGTCCGGTTGGTTTTTTCAATCAAACGGGAGATATAAAAATTGAACTGAATGGCGAGTTTCGTTTTGATATTTACAAATTCATCAAAGCTGCGGTGTTTGTGGATGTCGGCAACGTGTGGTTGCTGAATAAGGACGTAAACCGTCCGGGAGCCAACTTTGATTTCAAACGTTTTTGGAATGAATTTGCGGTGAACTTCGGACCGGGTGTGCGTTTGGATTTCAATTTCTTTGTGATTCGTCTGGATTATGGAATTCCGGTTCGCGACCCGCGCTACACGGCAAACCAATGGCGATTCAAAACCGGAAATAATTTCGGGCAATTTCAGTTAGCGGTGGGGTATCCGTTTTAAGAGTTACCGTTCTTGCTCATTTTTCCATACTATTTTGTTGTCGTTTACTGAATTCCTTACAAATAGTTCTTTGGTTGGTAAAAAACAGTAACCTTTACAATAATCTAAAATCAAGCATTATGAGAAAGCTGTACATCTTCTTGTTTTTTGCTGTTGGTTTGGCGGGTGGAGTCAAAGGACAGCAACCGTTCGCTCCTGTGGGAGCTAAATGGCATTATACGGAAGTTTCAATGACGGGACCGGAAATTTCATATACTTGGTTTGAGTCGGTCAAGGACACTATAGTCGCCAATCAATCTTGTAGAAAAATAATAGGGAGTAGTGGTTGTGCATGGAAAGCCGACTATCTATTCGATAGGAATGATAGTGTCTTCTTTTACAATAATGCTATCCAGCAATTTAATTTGTTGTATAATTTTGCAGCAAGTGTGGGAGATTCTTGGACGATACATCACCCAGTTAACTGGGGTGGAGATAATGATTCCACTACTTTAACTGTTGATTCTACGAGTAGCATAACCATAGATGGAGTCAATCTGAAAGTGTTGTATACGAGAGCAATTAATGAGGGAAATAATAACTGGTGGTCTTTTAAAGGAGAACACATACAGCGAATCGGTGCTGCATATCTTTTCCCTGTATTTGGTGCTTGCGACCCTGTTCCCGGTGGGCTAAATTGTTATCAGGATTCGACTATTTTCTATAAAAAAAGTCAATATGATTGTGATTATATCTCATCCATAAATGCTATTGATAATAAGCGTTTGAGCATTTATCCTAATCCTGTACAAGAATTATTATATATCGATTATGACGGAACTATTTTATACGAGAATATCGTTGTGGAAATTACAGATTTACTCGGGAAGATAATATATAAACAATCGTTGCTATCGCAGGAAAATAGTTTGCGGATAGAGACGGCCGATTGGTCAAAAGGGCTTTATTTGTATTATATATCATCTCCTTCCGGTTCTTTGCACAGCGGGAAACTGATTATTGAGAAATAACAAGAAATATGAAACGTTTAATAGGATTAGTGGCCATTGTGCTTATTTTTTTCGCAGTACTGAATTATGTCGGACTGCAAGACAAGGTTGAATTTAAAGGATTGCAAAAAGTTTCGCTGATAAAAACATCTGATGAAACCTATTCACTGAAAGGCGAGATGCTGTTTTTCAATCCTTCCTCTTTTTCTTCACAGTTAGGAAATGTAAATGCGCAAATTTTCATCAACGAACAATTCGCGGGCCATATAGAGCAATCATTTTCGCAAAATATTCCATCGAAAAGTTCTTTTTCTTTCCCGTTTGAAATCCGTTTTACGCATGCGGAAGCCAAACCCTCCGAAAAAATGAACACGATTGAATTGAAAGGCAAAGCCTCATCTAATTCCATATTGTTTAATTATGAAATTTCGGTGAATGACACGCTGAATGTTTCGGGTTTTTCTGATTGAGAATTGTATGTTTGTTGTATGGTTCCTCCGATTTTTAAAGATGCCACACTTCAGGAAACATTCAACAAACAAGGCTTTGTTACAATTCCGT
>JAEYZB010000211.1 GCA_023428205.1 Bacteroidota bacterium
TTTTTAACACATATCAACAATCCTTACTTTTATTAAAAAGAACAACTTTATTGATGAAAGGTTGCATGCGTATTTATGAACCGAGATAAACAAATTGCTCATCAACAAATGACATACCGTCAAATCAGAAAAACATTATTTCACCCTACCCTTTTCGTATATGCGCTCCTGCCTCTTTTTCTAATTTTTCCATCAAGCGGTTCATTACTTTGTCAATGTCTTTTTCCGTGAGTGTTTTTGTTTCGTCTAAAAACGTAAAACTTACCGCATACGATTTTTTACCTAATTCTATTTTTTCTCCTTTGTAGACATCGAAAAGCGAAACTTCACGCAACAATTTATGGCTCTCCGCAAAAGCAATTTCTTCTATTTTTCGAAAGGGCAAATGTCCATCAACAATCATCGACAAATCACGCTGAACGGCAGGATACTTCGGAAGTTCCGTAAATTGTATTTTTTGAAATTGCGTTTTTTCTAAAACTTCATTCCACAAAATATCAGCAAAAAAAACATCTTGTTTGATGTCAAAGTTTTTCAAAATTGATAATTTAATTTTTCCGATTGCACCTATCAACTTGTCTTCAGAAAACAATTTTATTCCAAACGAAAAAACATCTTCACTCTCAAACACAACGATTCGCAAATTTCCTACCAACCGTTTCAGCACATTCAGCACATCTGTTTTGATGTTATAAAAATTCACTTTCTCGCCCTTCTCAAGCCAATTTGTTTCAGCCGTCTTCCCTGTAAAAAGAATGGCTAAATGTGAAATTTGCACATAATCATTGGAAGTCTGCTTCCGATAGGTTTTCCCAAACTCAAACAGTTTTAAATCCGAGTTTTTGAAATTGATATTGTGCTGCACAACTTCCAAAAGCCCATAAATCATAGAAGTTCGCAATGCGTCTAACTCCGATGTTTGCGAATTGAGTAAACGGACCATTTGCTCTTGCAGCATTGCGTCAGTCTCAAATTTGGATTGCGTGATAGAATTGGTAGAAGCTTCAAAATATCCTGCGCCCACCAAATAATTTGCCGCAATGTTTTCCCATTTCAAATTATCTGTTTTCGAAGAAAAAGAAAGTGAGCTTCGCAAATGCTTCGGCATCGGTATGCTATTGTACCCATAAATACGCAAAATTTCCTCTACAACATCGGCTTCTCGTGTTACCTCCACACGAAACGTAGGCACCGAAAGTTGTAAATCCTGCTCGTTTTTTTCGACCACTTCAATTCCTAAATCTGCCAAAATCTTATTGACTTTTTCTTTTGGCAAATTCGTTCCCGCAAGCTCATTGATGCGCGTGTATGAAGTTTCTACAATTGCATTGCTAAGCACTTTCGGATACACATCATCTGCTTGAGAAATAGTTCCTCCCGCAAGTTCCGATATCAGCAAAGCTGCTCTGTAGGCAGCTTGTTGCACAACATTAATATCCGTTATTTTTTCATAGTGCTGAGAAGCATCTGTACGCAATTCGTGGCGCTGTGCTGTTTTACGAATTGAAATCGCATCAAAAAATGCCGATTCTAAAAACACATTTTTCGTTTCATTCGTAACACCACTTCCAAGTCCCCCATAAACACCCGCAATACACAATGGCTTTTCGCTGTCGCAAATCATCAAATCTTCTCCATTTAACTTTCGTTCTATGCCGTCAAGAGTTGTGAACACAGTATTTTCGGAAACCGTCTTCACAACGATTTTACTTCCCGAAATTTTATCGGCATCAAATGCATGCAATGGTTGCCCAAATTCATTCAATACAAAATTCGTTACATCCACAATGTTATTGATTGGCTTCACACCAATTGCTTTTAAGCGATTTTGCAACCATTGTGGTGAAGATTTCACACAAACATCTTTAATATAAATTCCAGCATAGCGGCCACATTTCGCAGTATCTTCAATAGTTATTTTGATTGGATTAACATAGGTCCCTTCCGCCTTTGTGGCGGGCACTTGCAACGGCAAATCAATATTGTACACCGCACTCAAAGCCGCCCGCAAATCACGTGCCACACCGATATGTGAAAACGCATCAGAGCGATTAGGAGTCAGTCCTATTGAAATAATAAAGTCATTTTCTACGTTAAAATAATCAGCCGCAGATGTACCGACTTTCACATCAGCAGATAACTCCATGATTCCCGCATGCGATGTACTTAAACCAAGCTCATCTTCTGCACAAATCATTCCCCAAGATTCTACTCCGCGAATTTTTGATTTCTTAATAACCAACGCTTCAGCTGCCCCCGAAGGAAATAAACGAGCACCTACCAACGCTACAGGTGATTTCACGCCCACACGAGCATTGGGTGCACCACACACAATTTGGAGTAATTCGCCTGTACCAATATCCACTTTTGTTATCTGCAATTTATCGGCATCTGGATGTTTTTCACACGACACAATTTCGCCAATCACCACATTTTTCAACCCTCCTTTTATCGATTCCCACGGCTGTATATCTTCCACTTCCAAGCCTGTATTCGTAAGAACTTCCGCCACATCACTCACCTCCATATTAAACGGTACATACTGTTTCAACCAGTTATAGCTAATCTGCATAAATCGAATTTTTCAAGGGCGCAATATAGAGAAAATCAATAGTCTTTTTCCTGCTGCAAAAATGCCACTCCCTGAGAGGTGAGCGCATGCACATATTCTACACCATCTTTCTTAAAAATAATGTATCCCCACGTGTCCCGCAAGAACGCATTCCCTGTCAAAAATTCGCGACCATTGCGCTGCCACATAATGATTGCAGCCCTGAATGCACCCGCTGTAACCTTTGCCGGAAGAACATCTACAATGGAAGAGAACATCTTCACATTACGTCCTTCAATAGAAATACTGCCCCCTTCCGCTGTGGTGAACAGCACATCCACCGAAGTACAGGAATCTCGCAAAATTTTATAGTCCTCCGCAGACAACAAATTGCTCTGCGCACCCGCGAAATGGGTCAAAAAAACGAGCAAGATTGCACTACCTATTTTTCTCATGTAATATAGATTTAGTTGAAACGATATTCTTGTAAATTTTCATTCGCAAAACCCCAGTCAGGAGAATTAATGCCATAGTTTATTTTATGTTGAATAATATATCGCCCCGCATCATTTACCACATTCCAATCCAAACCCGGGCGCTTTTCCAAAAAAGTAAGTATTTTCAGTGGATTCATAGAGCTCCAACCCTCTTCGTGATGAATATGATAGGTACAACATTTGTAAGGCAAAACGACCTGTTCAATACCTAACGCAACACAGGAATTTAATCCCATTGAATCAATGTGAATAGAATACAAATCCAACTCTGCATAACCATCAATTTTCAACCAATCTTCTTTTGACATCAACGTAAAATCACCACAGGCAAAATAATCCGTTCTAGAAATTTTATCGTCAACAGAATTGCGTAAACGCTTCAGATAACCGAGCAACAGATTTAGCACTTCGGGAAGTACGGGGATTTTCCATACCCATAACGGCATTCCCATCATATTCACGTATTTCCTTTCCATTCCCCATTTCGCCAGTACATTTTTCTTACACCAATCCAACTGTTGAGGAACACTCCAGTTTTCATCAATTTCACGTGGCACATCCGCACGCGGAGCGCGATAATACTTTCCATGTTGCAATGGATTTTTCACCAACCATTCAAACATTTCATCGGAAAAAAGTAAATCAATATTTGTGCATAAAACAAACTCTCCTTCTGCCCTGCGGATTCCTACATTTTTAGCCGTCATCTGATAAAGTGGAATTGTCTTTGCATGTACATATCGATTATGTATTTCATCAGGAACAATAACGTAGCGAAGTGTCAATTTATCGCCCGCTTTAGGTTGTGGAAGTTCATCTTTCAGCAATGGTCTGTCGGCAGGTGGATTCCATTCCACCATGATAAGTTCCGCATCAATGTTATATTTATTACACTGGTGAATCAAACCATTTACAAAAATGCGCATGCGCTTGGTCATATCGCCACCGTGATTATCATTGCGCGAAGTTGCGACTATGGATAGTTTTTTCGCCATTATTTTGCTCCTATAATTTGTTGATATATTGCCTGTGGCAACTGATATTCAGGACTAATACTTATTGCGTTAGTCAAAGCGTTTGTTGCATCTTGCATTCGTCCTGTTTGTGCGTAAGCAAGACCCAAGTACGTCCACGCTATTTCATTGTAATTATCATATCGAACAGCATCTTCCAATAATGGAATCCCGTTTTGAAAATCGCCTTTTTTTACCGCTTCTATACCGTAAAAATCCGATTTATTTTCACGCTTCACCACACACGCAATCACCGAGTTTTCCACTCTCACTTCGTGAATCGTTCCCTTAGGCGGAAAATATTTTTTACGCATCATATTCGGATCTACAAACTGCGGCAGAAACACCGCATAGTCCCAATCATGTTCATTGCGTTCGCGATAACGAATGTAATTTGACCTACGTGCAGACTTATCGCTTTCCCAACAAACATTCAGCTCCCAAGGGTTGTTAGAAACAAATTTCTCGCCCTCTTTTAGCGGAATATTTTCACGCACCCAATCCGCAGCAGGTTTTGCACTCGCTGCATAATAATCAATTTGATAATTGCCATATGCTCCGTCCAATCCACCAACCAATTCATTGAAGTAAATGTAACTCATCGGAAAACTTTTCGCGATAAACACAGTTGGAATCAGCAAACCGATAAACAACACCGCATAAAGTGCAATGTGCGCCATTTTGTTTTTCAACATTCGAAACAACATTTCAAAGCCTAAAGCCGCAAAAACGGCCAATCCGCAGTATGCAAAATAACTATGTCGCCAACCGTTATAAAGCGCAGATTTTTTATATACAATATAGAACAATGGAAATAATGACGCGAACAAAATAATCGCCACTAATCGCCAATCAAAATACTGTTTGATTTTCGGGAAAAGTAGTACGCCAATTATCATTCCTGCAATAATAATTAGCGGTGTTGTTATCAAAATATATTCAGGGTTATACGTCCATGGCACCTCATTAGACATTATGTATTCTCCTCCAAACAACACACGAATAATTACAGGAAATGCCGACTGCATTTTCAATGCCGTAAAAGGTGTAGAAATAGGAGCTTTTAATGCCAAAGGCCAAAACATAATACCAATAATCCACGCACCAACAAATGCAACAACAAGTTTGACAATTAAATCAGAGAATGCTTTGATGTTCAAATTTTGCAGATTTTTTCTCGAATTTTCATCGAACCACAAAAACAGGAAGACAAATAAACCTGTATAAGCAAATAACAATAATCCTCCGCCAGCTCGCACTCCAAATGCCGAACCAATTCCCAACATCAATACAATTGCACTTCGCCACGAAATTTTCGGCATTTCAGAAATGACACATAAGATGCCGTAAATCGCAAATATATAGCCAGCCGCAAAAGTCGGATCTTTGGGGTTGTTTAGTGATTCGCCAAACAAACGCGGACTCAACAACAAGAAAAGCATCGCCAAAACTCCGGCTCGCCAGCCACCAATTTTCTTTCCCGCCAAACCTCCGAAAATGAACAACAGCGAACAGAAAAGTGCAATTACCACATGACGCGTAAGAAACGGGTCTGTCTCCCAAATTTTATAGATAGCCGCTGCCGGCACTTCAACCAATGTACCATAATACCACAAGAGAGCAGGGTCTTGATCTTTTTTATATTCGTAGCGAAATAGGGAATCTTCCTTCCCAAACGAAGTCACAAAATCGTATGACAAATCGCCCAGAGGCTTTTGAAAAACCTCATCACTACTTGGCCCTATTTTCAAGCTTAAAACAGGCAAAACTAATAACACAAAAGCGCAAAGCGCGAAAAAAATATATTTGAAATAAATCGAAGTTTTTTCATCTAAATTGGAGTTCAAAAAATCAGTATTTTTTGTCGATTTTTCAACAATGTTTTTTTTTCCCATAATGAGGCTAAACTATAAAATTTGATGACCGAAAAAAGGAGCAACCTATACAAGTTGCTCCGAAGTAATAGTACGGCAAATATTATAAATATCCAAACAACACCCATCCGTCTATAAAGCAAGTAGATGCATTAACAAATAAAAAGCATACGTTCCTCTATCACAAAAAAAAATACATTTGTCGCTTGTAAAAAAACCTGCATGAAAAGAGAAGTAACTAACGTCATTCGATACTTAATGGATGAATGGTTGCCGCCCGCAATCCGAGACAGCAAGTGGTTTATGTATCCGGCATTTTATTACTGGTATCAGGGCGAATACATTAGCGAAATAATGGAATTTCAAAAGACGGCATACAAAATGACGCCCGAAGAGTTTGCTCAATTTTATGCTAAAGTAAAAAACAGGGCATATGAGCGTCCTACGGATATGAATCAAGCGAGCATTGAATTGATTGTATCAAAACTCTCTCCTGATGCATCGACACTTTTAGATGTAGGTTGTGGCAGAGGTTACTTTTTGAAAGTTTTGTCCGAAAAAACAAATCTATCATTGACAGGTTGTGATATGCGCTATGCCTTACCAAAAGAGTTAAATGCTAAATTTGTGGAAGGATATGCAGAAACACTGCCATTTGCTGACGATTCTTTCGACATTGTAACTTGCACACACACTATTGAACATATTATCAACTTAGACAAAGTGATTTCTGAACTAAAGCGTGTTGCCAAAAAGCAGCTAATTATTGTAACGCCCCGTCAAAAACACTATTTCTACACGCTGGATATGCACTTGAATTTCTTTCCTTTTGAAGAAAAACTAACGCACGCTATCGGGCTGAAAGATTATACAATTTATGATGTAGAAGGCGATTGGGTTTATTTCGGAAACCTTTAAAAGATAAAACTTATATCGCGTAATATCCTCTCATTTTCAGCACCTCAAACGGGGCTTTAAAAAATGTACTTGCTTTAATTTTAGAACCACCTATTTCGTGCCATTTATTTAGCGGAACTTCTACAACGTAACGAATATAGTTCTCTTGGAAAAGCGCCTTTGCTC
>JAEYZB010000230.1 GCA_023428205.1 Bacteroidota bacterium
GATTATTGCGCTGGATTGTGGAATAAAATCGTTGGATAAAGTGGAATACGCCCTCGCAAAAAATATTGATTTTATTATTTGCGACCACCATTTGCCGGGAGAGGAATTGCCGAAAGCCTCAGCCGTACTTGATCCGAAACGTGCAGATTGCAATTATCCGTACAAAGAGTTGAGCGGTTGCGGAGTCGGATTTAAGTTGATACAGGCTCTTGCTTTGCATTTTAATTTGCCGCAGGAACTGTATTTGAATTTAATTGATTTGGTGGCGGTGAGCATCGCTTCCGACATTGTGCCCATTACAGGCGAAAATCGGGTGATTGCTTATCACGGATTGAAAAAATTAAATGAAAATCCTACACATGGGTTGAGACATTTAATCAAATTGTTGGATTTGAAACGTGACTTGGATATTTCCGATGTGGTTTTTTATATCGGACCGCGCATCAATGCCGCAGGGAGAATGGAAGATGCGATTCAATCGGTAAAATTACTGATTAGCGATGATGGCGAAATGAACGCGCAAAAAGCTCATAACTTGCAAAACCTGAATAAAGACCGACAAGAAGCCGATCGCGATATTACCGCGCAAGCTTTGAGTTTTTTGACCGCCACTCCGAATAATGATTTGCAAAAATCAACAGTGGTATTCAATGCCGGTTGGCACAAAGGTGTGATTGGTATCGTGGCTTCGCGACTTACGGAACATTTTTATCGCCCAACTATTGTGCTTACACAACATGATGGAAAGGTAACCGGCTCGGCTCGTTCGGTGAAAGGATTTGATTTGTATGAAGCGGTGTATGCTTGCAAAGAATATTTGATACAATTTGGCGGACATAAGTTTGCTGCGGGATTGACCATGCTTCCGGAGCAAGTGGAGAACTTCAAAATAGCCTTTGAAAAAGTAGTTTCGCAAACCATTTTGCCGGAACAATTGATTCCGGAAATTGAAATAGATGCGGAACTGAACTTTTCGGATATCACCTTTTCTTTTTTAAAACTCATTCAACAATTTGCCCCATTTGGGCCGGAAAATATGAAGCCTATTTTCGTTTCGCGGAAAGTGAAAGAAGCAGGAGGGAGTCGAATTTTAAAAGACCGCCACATCAAATTTAATTTGAAACAAAATGGTGTAGCAATGAATGGTATTGGGTTTGACTTAGTCCATAAAATGGATATTCTGAAAGAATCGGAATTTGATATTGTCTATCAAATTGAGGAAAATGAATGGCAAGGAAAAAAGTCGTTACAACTTATGGTGAAAGATATTCGCGCGCTAAATGGGTAAAAAAAACGAGCAGGATTCAGCATCCTGCTCGTTTTTTTAAGCTATTTGAATAGGTTTATTTCAATTTGAATGCCGTTTTTACTTTAGAAACATAGTCCAATTTCTCCCATGTGAAAAGTTCCACCTTCAGTGTTTTTGTTTTGCCGTCAGGAGATTTGAATGTTTTGGTAACGACCTCGTTTTTTCGACCCATGTGTCCGTAAGCCGCAGTTTCGCTGTAAATCGGCTGGCGTAATTTCAAACGTTGCTCGATAAAGTAAGGACGCATATCGAAGATTTTCTCCACGATTTTTGCAATTTGTCCGTCTGTCAATTTCACTTTTGCGGTGCCATAAGTGTTTACATAAATTCCCATAGGTTGTGCAACACCGATTGCATACGAAACTTGTACCAAAGCTTCAGAAGCAACGCCCGCAGCTACTAAATTTTTTGCAATGTGGCGTGTAGCATAAGCCGCAGAACGATCTACCTTCGATGGGTCTTTACCCGAAAATGCACCACCACCATGCGCACCTTTTCCGCCATAAGTATCCACGATAATTTTGCGACCCGTCAAGCCTGTATCGCCATGTGGTCCGCCAATCACGAATTTCCCTGTCGGATTAATGTGATACTGAATTTTGTCGTTGAATAAAAGCGCAAATTTTTTGTATTTCGTTTTTATGCGTGGAATCAAAATTTCTACAATGTCTTTTTTGATTTTCGCCAACATTTTGGGTTCTGTATCGAAATCATCGTGCTGTGTTGAAATCACAATCGCATCAATACGCACCGGCTTGTTGTTATCATCGTATTCTAGTGTAACCTGCGATTTTGCATCGGGACGTAAGTATTTGATTGCTTTATTTTCTCTGCGCAATGCAGCAAGTTCTATCAAAAGTTTATGCGATAAATCCAATGCCAATGGCATATAATCTTCCGTTTCGTTTGTTGCGTAACCGAACATCATTCCTTGGTCGCCCGCACCTTGTTCTTCTTTTTTCTTGCGGTCAACGCCCTGATTGATGTCTGAAGATTGTTCATGAATGGCAGAAAGCACTCCGCATGAATTGGCTTCAAACATATATTCACTTTTCGTATAACCGATTTTGCGAATTACGCCACGCGCAATTTCTTGCACATCTAAATAGGCTTTAGATTTTACTTCACCGGCCAATACTACCTGACCTGTAGTAACCAATGTTTCACAGGCTACTTTTGATTGCGGATCAAACGCCAAAAAATTATCAATCAGTGCATCGGAAATTTGGTCGGCAACTTTATCGGGATGTCCTTCGGAAACAGATTCGGACGTAAATAAGTATGGCATAAATTCTTCGTTTAAAATTTTAGAACGTCAAACCTATAAAATTTTATCATTCTGAAATATACAGGAAAAAAGTTAGCAAAAGTTTGACTATTTGTTCAAGGCAATTATATTTGCCGTCCGTTTCGCAAGAAGCGGAACGTTCTTCAGTCAAAATGCGGGAGTAGCTCAGTTGGTGGAGCGCCAGCCTTCCAAGCTGGATGTCGCGGGTTCGA
>JAEYZB010000262.1 GCA_023428205.1 Bacteroidota bacterium
GAAAACAGCCGTTCCATTTTATCTCAACCTCGGTTACACGATTTCGGGCGATGAATTTTCGGAAGTAGGAATTCCACATTATTATATGGAAAAAGAGTTGTCAGTAAACAGTGGTCAGTAGTCAGAAATCCTTGTTCACTGATAACTGTACACTGATACCTTGTGATGTTCTAAATTATAGCGTACTTTTATTCCTTACAACTTTTTAGTTACGTTTACGGCTAATTACTTCTTATGGCAAACATTTTAGTAGGAATCATAATGGGCAGTAAAAGCGATTTGCCTGTAATGCAGGAAGCCGCAAAACTCTTGGACGAATTGGGCGTGAAATACGAACTCACAGTAGTAAGTGCACATCGCACTCCTGAGCGTTTGATGGATTATGCAAAAACGGCTGCTGCTCGCGGTTTGAAAGTGATTATTGCAGGTGCAGGTGGCGCAGCTCACTTGCCCGGAATGGTGGCTTCGGCTACACATTTGCCGGTGATTGGTGTACCTGTGAAATCAAGTAATTCGATTGACGGCTGGGATTCGGTTTTGTCTATTTTGCAAATGCCGAGCGGAGTTCCTGTGGCGACTGTGGCACTCAATGGCGCAGCAAACGCGGGAATTTTAGCAGCTCAAATTGTAGGAACGTTTGACGAAAAAATTTCGCAAAACTTAGTGAACTACAAAACTTCTTTGAAAGATAAAGTCATTGCTTCGGCTTTGGAATTGAAAGGACAGTTCGGGAATTCGTTTGATAAGTAGAAACGGAAAAATTATATTTGCTTTATGACAACGATAACTATCAAAGTGAATAACCGCAACAAAGCCGGTAGAACATTTCTCGAAATGCTCGAAATCTTTCGTACGCAAAAAAATGCGATTACAATTGTAGAGCCTAAAAAAGAAGAAAAAAGTCCATACAATCCGAAATTTGTAAAGAAAATTAAGGCAGCAGCAGCGAGAGGAAATTATCGAGAAATAGACCCGAAAAATATATGGGCAAGTATAAAGTAGTGTTGGAAGAAAATGCTGATTTAGACTTACAAAAACATAAGCGGTCTGGCAACAAAGCGGCTCTCAAAAAAATCGCCACTATTTTCGATGAACTTTCCGAACACCCTTACACAGGAACAGGACAACCCGAACAACTCAAATATGACCTTGCAGGATATTGGTCAAGAAGAATTAACCAAAAAGATAGACTAATCTACAAAGTAAGCGAAAGCATTGTAACGGTTTTTGTAATCTCAGCAATGGGACATTATGAGGATAAATGAAAACTCTCACAACATTAATAATAAGTCTTTTGTTTTTGGTGTCTTTTGCGCAAAGCAATGATACATTGGAATTATACAAGCAGGCGTACAGGATTGTTGAATTGTATAAGAATGGAAACACGAAAGAACTTTTGAAAATCTATAAAAGTTCTGAAGGTCCGAGATTTAAGACAGAACAGCAAATTAAGAATGATATGGAACGCTGCAATACTAGAAATATAAATCTGATGCAGATGACAATTAATGCTGTTTCGATAAAACGAGAAACCGGCTATATTCCTCAGAACAAGAAAGAAAAACGAAACAAGGTTATAAATACGGAAGACTTTTCTTTCGAATTAAATTTTTTGAACACAAATAGTATTACAATCGTATTTAGTAAATGGTGGTATGAAAATCGCACAGAACCGCATAAATTCAATTTGGAATACATTGCTTTTAGTTGTAAAACTAATTCATAATCTTATATACCAATTCCCTAATTAATTCCCCTTCGCCCGAATTATTGGTGTTGTTTACGCCTTTGGCTTTCAAATCAAATTCACTCATCAGCAGAAAAATTTGTTCGAGTTTTTGTGGTGAATAATGTTGCACTGCGGCTTTATAGTCTTTCACGAAAAACGGATTTACTTTCAGCAATGAAGCCAAATCTCTGTCTTGTTTTCCTTTGTTGGCAGAAGCAATCAACACTTTAGAAAAGAACCCAAACAATGTTCCAATTAACATAACCATAGGAGCGCTTTTCGGGTTTGCGCTGAAATAATTGGCAATGCGATACGCTTTGGCGGTTTGTTTGTACGCAATGGCGTTGCTGAGTTCAAACACGCTGAACTCTTTCATCATTCCGACTGACTTTTCAATGTCGTTCGCAGAAATCGCGAGTTTTTTATCACGGTCAATGACGAGTTTTGAAAGTTCGTTGGAGATAGTCGCTAAATCGTTTCCTGTAAATTCAATGAGCAATTCAGTAGCATCTTCATCAATGCGAAAGCCTAAATCGGAAACTTGTTTTTTTATCCACGCGCCTACTTGGTTTTCGTACAGTTTTTTCGATTCATGCGACACGGCTTTCGCCAGCCATTCTTTGAAAACTTTTTTGCGTGCATCGGGTTTCCCGTGTTTATACGCCATCACTAAAATAGTAGAAGCGGTTGGGTGTTTTACATAGGAGAGGAGTGCGTTTTCATCGTCTTCTTTGCGAAATTGAAATGACTGCGCTTCGCGTACAATCACCACCTGGCGTTCCGCCATCATCGGCAGTCTTCGGCAGGTTTCCACCAACTGTTGCACCGAAATGTCTTTGCCGTATAGAATAGATTGATTAAACGATTTTTCCGCTTCGGTCAGAGCTTTTTCTTCAATGGCGTTGGTGAGTTTGTCGATAAAAAACTCTTCTTCTCCATAAAAAAAATAGAGCGGAGAAAATTTCCGGGTTTGTATTCCTAAAAGTATGCTTTCAAATGTTTCCGCCATTATGCAATAATAAACAAATAGGAGTAAGGAGCAAGCGGTAGAGATTATGCCCGTAAATGGGTGAAAAAAATGAGCAAGATACTACCGGATTATTCAATCATCTTCAGGAATTCATCTTCTGTAATAATTTTGATACTTTCAATTTTCTGTGCTTTTGTCAGTTTGCTTCCTGCATCTGAACCGACTACCAAAAAGTTCAAATTTGCTGAAATTCCACTCAATAGTTTTCCGCCATTTTCTTCCACTAACTGTTTTGCTCTGTCGCGCGAAAAAGCGGTTAAAGTTCCCGTAAAAAGGAACGTTGCACCATCAAGTTTATTGGAAGAAGTTGTATAATCTTCTGCGCGAAAAAGCACATTTACACCCGCTTTTTCCAACTCGTGCAAAAGATGGATGTTGTGTTCGTTGCTGAAGTACTGTTGAATGGATAACGATACAATTTTCCCGATTCCCTCTATTTGTTGCAAATCTTCCACAGACTTTGATGTCAAATCATAAACGGATTGAATGTGCTTCGCAATATCTTTCGCAGTCGTAACTCCCACGTGGCGAATTCCCAAGCCTGTCAATAGTCTCCACAAAGGTTGATTTTTCGACTTTTCAACGCCATTTTTCAAGTTTTGAATCGATTTTGCTTTCCAGCCTTCCAGCTTTTCGATTTCTTCAAACGGCAAATCGTAAATTCCTTCAATCGATTTCAGAACTCCTTTCGCGATAAAATCAATGATTGTTTCACGTCCTAAACCGTCAATATCCATTGCAGTTTTCGACACAAAGTGAATCATTCGTTCTTCTAATTGTGCAGGACAATCGGCATTTTCGCAGCGCCAAACGGCCTCATCTTCCGGCTTCACTAAAGGCGAATCGCAACTCGGGCAATGTGTCGGAAAATGAATTTGTTTTTCATTTCCTGTGCGCAAATTTTCGATACTGCCGAGAATGTAAGGAATCACTTCGCCTG
>JAEYZB010000268.1 GCA_023428205.1 Bacteroidota bacterium
CAACAATGGAAGCCACGTACGCAGTACTTCAACAACAACTCGATTTCATTTAAAACCGGTATAGCGAGACATAGTCTTGCCAGCGATATTTTCTATGAAACAATCGCCAGCCACGCACGTCCCGACACAGGTGCATTCAGCATTACGGCTTCCGACCTTTATTTCAAAACACTGCGTTGGAATGTGCGTATGCAAAATGATTTATTATTGAAAGGCGATAATGGATTGCAGTTCATCAATTCGTTTCAGCATTATCGCAGAACAAGCGAAAACTATCGCAAAGATTTGGTAAATGGTGAGTTGGGAAATCCGCTATCTACCACCGTTGATATTTTCTATTCTGCATTGCTTCGCGGTATTTGGACAAATAATGCGCTGAAACAATTCACCTTTCGCGCAGGCTATGATTTCAATTTAGATTTTGGAGAAGGCATTCGCTTGCAAAACAACAAACAAAACATTCTGGATTTTGCGGGCTATGCTACGGTGCAATATCGCCCGATAGAACAGTTGGCAATTGAAGGAGGTGTTCGTGCTTCATACAACACACGCTACAAAGCACCCGTTTTGCCGAGCGCAAACATTCGTTATAATATCAACAAAAACTGGTCTATCCGCGCTTCATACGCTATGGGTTTCCGCGCTCCTGCCCTGAAAGAATTGGATTTCTTTTTCACGGACGGCAACCACAACGTTTTTGGGAATTCTACATTGAAAGCTGAAAAATCGCACAACGCGCAGCTTTCCGTGAATTACGAACGCAGCATAAATGGATTCAAAATTCAGTTTCGCCCATCAGCCTATTTCAATCAAGTTTATAACAAAATCAGTTTAGCAACCTTGTCCATCGGCTCCGATGTGTACAACCAATTATTGCAGAAGTATAATTTTGACACAACTAATTTTACGTCCAACAATCCGCCATACACTTATTTCAATATCGACAATTTCCAATCAATAGGTGTAAATTGGCAAGGTGGCGTTTCACACCAATATTTTGATGTACAGTTAGGATATGGATTAACAGGGATTTTTACCGATTTAGTAAGCGACTCAGTTCGCGATGCACAAAAAATCCCACACTTCGTTTGGGCGCACGAAGTGACCATTTCGGCCATAGGTAATTTGCCAAAATTCAAAGTGAAAGGCGTAGAAATAAAACCAAGTATTTCGTTGTTTTACAAATACAACGGAAAACAACCGAACTACAGCATGAATACCAATCAAGCAAGTGCCTACCAAACCAATATTGCGGCTTATTCTATGTTGGACTTGACCGCTACACTGAAAATTTGGAACGAAGCGTTTATTCTGAGTGGCGGAATGAAAAACATATTGAACGTTACCAATATTCGTGCAACCGGAAATTCGGGTGGGGCGCATTCGGCCGCGTCAAGCTCTATGAGTGTAGGAATGGGACGCACCGGTTTCCTAGCGCTTACGATGAATTTAAATTACGACTTTAAGAAAAAGACAAAATGAAATTCAAACAATATTTCGGGGCAATAATATTAGGATTACTCACCCTTTCTTCTTGTGAAAAGAAAGAGCCTTTGTGGAAACTTGTGCCGCTCGGTGCGGGAATGGTAGATTCCGTTTCGCAAGGCGAAACCTATGACAATACCATCTTTTTCCGATTTGAAGACGGGCTGAAAACAGAACGCAATATCTTCACCTGGTCGCTCGCTTTTGAATCGGCAACCAACGGTTGGCACATACGCATCAATAATGGACGAAATGCAGCCATTAACAGAACAGGCAGTCAAGATTTTCTGACAACTTACACCGTATCAACAAGCACTAAATGGGACTACGATGTATCGAGTGGAAATCCTGATTCAACTGCCGTAGGCGAATGGTTGAACCCGCAGACACTCGCATCGAAAAACAACGTATATATTATTAATCTTGGCTCGGATATTCCGGCCAATAATCGCTATCGCAAAATTCAGTTTCTTTCTGTAAACGACACGTCTTATACCATTCGCTACGCAAACTTAGATGGCACAAACGAACATCAAATCAGTGTAAAAAAACGAGCAGAGACGACCTACACTTATTTTGATGTTGTTACAGAAGCAATCGTAAACTATGCCCCCGCACCAACCGATTATGACATTATGTTTACACGCTATAAAACATTGCTTCAAGATGAAACGGAATTGATTTGGTACAGTGTAGATGGAGCGTTGCTGAATCCTGTCAATACCACAGCCGTAAAATTGGATCCCACAAGCATTTCGTTTGACTCACTCACTCTGCAAACGTTAGGTTCGGCAACCTTTTTGGAACAGGCAGATATCATCGGGCACCGATGGAAATATTATGACTTGAACGGAACAGAAAAATATCAAATCAATCCTAATCTATTCATCGTAAAAGACAGCAAGGGTGTCGTTTGGAAACTAACCTTCATCGGCTTCTACAACTCAGCGGGTATAAAAGGCCATCCGCAGTTTCGCTACCAAAAAATCTCCTAAAACGTGTTCGTTTTTTTAACCCATTTCATTCGTTTCTGACCTATCACTTTCAACTTAATTTATTTAGCTTTACGGCTTCAAAATCCTCACCCTATGAAGCCTTTTTTCTTATTCGCATTTCTCCTCGTTTTTTCATCCTCTTTCGCACAGGCTGAAACCAAAGATTTAAAATTGATAGTGGTCACGTA
>JAEYZB010000018.1 GCA_023428205.1 Bacteroidota bacterium
ACACTAAAGATGGAGAATATCCGATAAAACTAGCAGGAACACTGGATATACATGCAGTAAAAAAGGAATATACTATCAACGGGAAACTAACGATAAAAAATGGCGTTCCGAGTATCGGTACCGCTAATTTTTCGGTTGCGCTCGTTGACCACAAAATCAAAATTCCAAAAGTAGTGATGATGAATATTGCCGAAGTGATAAAAGTTGATGTAGAGTTTGCGTTTGAAAAATACGAAAAGAAGTAATTCTGCTCGTTTTTTCGCACCATTTCATTCGTTCAACACTCAACTGTTTTCTAGTTCAATCGTCCTCGTTTTTTCGCACCACTTTGACTTTCCACTTCATTGTCTCATCGTCAAATTGTCAAATTGTCAAATTTCTTTAGTTTCGCGCTATGCAAGAATTGTTTGATAAAGCCGAAGCGGTACTAAAAGAAATTGAAAACGAAACGCCTCAATCTGTTGTGGAATTGGAGCAGTTTCGCATTAAATATTTGGGTTCAAAAAATGTATTGAAAGATTTGTTTGGCGCAATGGCACAACTGCCGAACGAACGCAAAAAAGAGTACGGACAGTTGATGAACACGCTGAAACAAGCGGCAGAAACAAAATTTGAAACACTCAAATCTTCGCAAAGCGAACAAAACACAGAACCCGCAACAGACTTAGATTTAACAGCACCCGCTTATCCGAAAGACTTTGGCGGGCGACATCCGCTTTCTATTGTTCGCAATAAAATTATTGGCATTTTCTCCCGCATCGGGTTTACGGTTGCCGAAGGCCCTGAAATCGAGGATGATTGGCACAACTTCACCGCACTCGGTACGCCTAAAGACCATCCTGCACGAGATATGCAAGACACCTTCTACATCACGAAAGACAAAAACTTTTTATTAAGAACACACACTTCCTCTGTTCAAATTCGTGCAATGGAATCACAAAAACCACCATTGCGCATTTTGATGCCCGGGCGCGTTTACCGCAATGAAACCATTTCTGCTCGCGCACATTGTACGTTTCATCAAATCGAAGGATTGTATATTGACGAAGGAGTTTCCTTTGCAGACCTAAAACAAACGATGTTTTATTTCGTGCGCGAAATGTTCGGACAAGATACCGAAATCCGTTTCCGTCCGTCCTTTTTTCCGTTCACAGAACCGAGTGCGGAAGTGGACGTTTCTTGCTTTATTTGCAATAGTAAAGGCTGCCCCGTATGCAAATACAGTGGTTGGGTAGAAATTGGCGGCTGCGGAATGGTTGACCCTATCGTGATGGAAAATTGCAAACTCGACCCGAAAAAATATTCAGGCTTCGCATTCGGAATGGGCGTGGAACGCATCACCATGCTCAAATATCAAATCAATGATTTGCGCCTTTTCTTCGAGAATGATTTAAGACTTTTGAAGCAATTCAGAAACGCGGATTGATTTGCAGAGACGCGCAATTGGCGCGTCTACGGAAGAACAAAAACATCTTAATGCAATAGTTTTTGCAACACAAAATCACAAATTACAATTTCATCAGAATTGTCGAGATAAGCCACAACGTATTTTTTGCGGAAATTCGCACAACGATAATTCATCAGCAACCAATCGAGGTGTTTACAAGGTCGGTGTGTTATTGTTTCATTAGATAAGGATTCAAAAAATTCAAACGCTTCGTCCACAAATTTTTTCGCGGTTTGTGGTAAGCCTTTGGCTTCTATAAACATTGCCACTTCTGCAATGCTTTTTACAGTAGTGTCTAATATCACTACTTTTCTTTTGCCCATTGATCAATGAGTTTATACGCTAATTTTTTGCCGTCTTTTAGAGAAAGTTTTTGAGCAGGACGCGTTTTCAATGCCACTTTTGTCAATAACGTTTCGTAGTCTTTTTTGGGCAAAACAACGTATTCTTTCTTTTCTATCGTGAGCGTATTCATTGCGTAGATTTTGTGTAGCGAATATACCAAAACTTTGAGAGAAGCAAAAAACGTTCTTTTGTCCCTTTTTGTCGGCACTTGTTCCTTACACCTCTTTTTCTACCTTTGACCTCTCAAAAATAAACGGAAAACAAAAATCAATTATGGGACTACAAGTTGAAGACATCGTAAAATTGTTAGGCGAAAATAAGGCTCAGTATTTGTTGGAGCACACGTCAAACACTATTTCAAAAGACAGTTTGTATTTACCGAACAAAGAGTTCGTTGAAAAATATTGGAAAGATAGCAACCGCAACATTCGCACGCTGCAATCGTTACAAACACTGGCAGACGCAGGACGTTTGGGCGGAACAGGATATGTTTCGATTTTGCCGGTTGACCAAGGCATCGAACACAGTGCGGGCGCATCATTTGCTCCGGCAACTCCGTATTTCGATCCTGAAAATATCGTAAAACTCGCTATCGAGGGCGGCTGCAATGGTGTAGCTTCAACTTATGGCGTTCTCGCTTCAGTGGCGCGCAAATACGCACACAAAATTCCATTCATCGTAAAAATAAATCACAACGAATTTTTGAGCTACCCGAACACGTTCGACCAAATTATGTTCGGCACTATCAAAGACGCTTGGAATATGGGCGCGGTAGCGGTTGGCGCAACTATTTATTTCGGTTCGGAAGAATCAAAACGCCAAATCGTGGAAGTGGCGAAAGCCTTTGAATATGCGCACGAATTAGGAATGGCAACCATTTTATGGTGCTACACACGTAATTCTGCGTTCAAAACATCAGAAAAAGATTACCATGTTTCCGCTGACTTAACAGGACAAGCAAATCACCTTGGAGTGACCATCCAAGCCGATATCATCAAACAAAAGTTACCGGAAAACAATGGCGGTTATAATGCTGTGAACTTCGGGAAAACACATAAAAAAGTGTATTCTGATTTGACAACCGAACACCCGATTGATTTGACGCGCTACCAATTGGCGAACTGCTATATGGGTCGCGTGGGTTTAATCAATTCAGGTGGAGCATCGTCTGGTGAATCGGATTTAGCAGAAGCAATCGCAACGGCAATCATCAACAAACGCGCAGGCGGAATGGGATTGATTTCCGGTCGCAAAGCATTCCAACGTCCGTTGAAAGAAGGCGTAGCTTTGCTAAACGCCATTCAAGATGTTTATTTGAACAAGAAAATCACAATCGCATAATTTATGCACGAACCGCGAGTTCCTTGGTGGAAGCGATTGCGCAAAAATGTTCATACTTCGGTGGACGGAAAACTCGATACACCGGATGGGGTTTGGCATAAGTGTAATGGCTGTAAAAAGGCGTTGCTCGTTACGCAATTGAAAGATAACTTGCACACTTGCCCGAATTGCAACTACCACGAAAAAATTGATGCGGACGAATACTTCGACATCATTTTTGACGACAAAAAATATAGCGAACATTTTGCCGATTTAGTGTCGGTAGATATGTTGCATTTCACCGATACGAAACCTTACACCAAACGCTTGCACGATGCAGCGCAAAATACAGGACTGCGTGATGCGATGCGTGTGGCAGAAGGGAAAGTAGGTGGTAATGATTTAGTGATTGCGGCAATGGATTTCCGTTTTGTGGGCGGAAGTTTAGGCAGCGTAATGGGCGAAAAAATTGCACGCGCTATCGACCTGGCTATGCAAACAAAATCGCCTTTGCTTATCATTTCGAAATCGGGAGGTGCGCGAATGCAAGAGTCTGCGTTTTCGCTGATGCAAATGGCGAAAACATCTGCAAAACTTTATCAACTTTCAGAAGCAAAAATTCCGTTTATCTCCTTACTTACTAATCCGACAACAGGTGGTGTAACGGCTTCCTTTGCGATGCTGGGCGATTTGAATATCGCTGAACCCGGCTCACTGATTGGATTTGCCGGTCCGCGTGTAATTGAAGAAACGACAAAAACAAAATTGCCCGAAGGTTTCCAAACCGCAGAATTTCAACTCGAAAACGGCTTCTTGGATTTTATTGTGGATAGAAAAGAGTTAAGGAAGAAATTAATTCAGTTACTGAATTTGTTGAAGGGATAAGCAACATTATCTTCAAAGTTTCGTATTATACTTTAGCTTCAGCATTAAAATAAATGATATGAGAGGTTTAATCATTTTCATTTTTGTGATTACTTCATTTTGTTCTTACGGACAATCAACCGTTAGTAATGATTTCAGGCGATTTCAAATCGGCATCAATTTTTCTCCTGATGTGGCTTATCGGATATTAAAACGTAATGATGGAAGTTCCACAAGCAATACGATGATTGATTGGAGAAACAAAAATGAAGTTCCAAAATTTGGCTACACCGCAGGGCTAAACTTCGGTTATAACATAAAGAGTTTTATTGGCATTGAAACAGGAATTCAATATTCGAATAAAGGATTTCAAACAAAAAAGCAAACGTTGACATTTGACCCGCTCTTTGGAATCAGTTCAATCACCTATAAATCTATCGAAGATTTTCATTACATAGACATTCCTGTACAGGTAAACCTTACCATAGGAAAACAGAAAGTGCGCTTCTTCACAAGTATTGGACTTATTACAAATATCCTTGTACAAGCGACCAACACTTCTATTTTTGAAGAAAATGGCAAGGTGACAAAAGACACCGATAAATCGACCTGGGATTACAATCGGATTAATCTCTCGCCAATGTTGAGTTTGGGTATTGATTATAAAATAAACAACCAAATGAATTTACGGATAGAACCTACATTCCGCTTTGGTACATTGAAAATCATTGACACTCCTATTACAAGTTATTTGTACTGCGGAGGGGTGAATGTAAGTTACTACTTTGGTTTATAAAACATGCTCGTTTTTTTCACCCATTTAGCGAATAACTTTTATTACAAATATGAGCAAAAGACCTATTTTGGAGTTTTAAAACATGAAGCATATCCTATCTAAGCAAATCAAAATTCTTTTATATGCTCTAATCATAGCTTATATGATTGGCAATTTTGCATTATTGTTTTTTGGTATAGCAAGTATCTCTACGACTATTTCAGCATACCTTTTAATCTCCTTTTCTTTGATTAAACTACTGAATCTCATTTCAGCTTCATCCGTAAATCTGAAGTTATTTATAGTAAGTGGCATGGTTTCTTTATTCGCTACGGAGTGCACTTTGAAATATGTCCTTAAACAGAACTTATCTTATACCGAAAAAAACGGAGGAAGCTTTTATATCTCTCCATACAATGATAATGTTCAAAGGATATTCTTTAAGCAAAAAGACCCACAGTTATATATTGGAACGCCCAACACACAACTTCTTAAAGAGAAAAAAGAATTTACCTATACACGTTCCTATAATTCACTTGGATTAAGATCTCCCGAGCCGGACTCGTCTTCTAAATTATACAATATAGTCGGGTTAGGCGATTCATTTACCGAAGGCGTGGGTGTTAGCGATGATTCTACATGGTTCAGGCTATTTATAGACCAAATGAATAGCCGAAATTGTAGCACACATTTTCAAGGGCTAAATGGTGCTATAAGCGGAAGTGATTTATTTTATGAGTACATAAAATTGAAAAAGATTTTCATGCAGTATCACCCTAAAGTCGTGATTCTTTCTATCAATAACACCGATATTTATGACACTCATGTTCGT
>JAEYZB010000035.1 GCA_023428205.1 Bacteroidota bacterium
GTTGAAGGAGAACCTAAATTTGCACCTGTTGGAGAACCTAAGGTAGCAATAATTGTTTCTGATGATTCTGTCGTAGCATCATCAACCACTGTTACGGTGATGGTACTTGTCGTTTGTCCTGCTGTAAATGAGAATGAACTTGGGCTGACAGAATAATCCGTTCCGCTTCCCGTAGCCGTTCCGCTGAACGTCACAGGAACGGTAACCGTGCCCGTGGCTGCCGCAGAAAGCGTTGCTGTAAAGGTGGTCGTTCCTACACTTTCCGCCACAGTACTTTGCGATGCAGAAATGCTTACACTTGGTACACCTACTGCATCATTGTCAGAAATAGTTATTGTTGCCGAAGTAGGAGTACCCAAAGTTGCTCCGGTTGGTGTTCCTAAAGTAGCAATGATAGTTTCTGATGATTCTGTCGCAGCATCATCAATAACTGTAACAGTAATGGTGCTTGTCGTAACGCCCGCAGCAAATGAGAATGAACTTGGGCTGACAGAATAATCCGTACCGCTTCCCGTAGCCGTTCCGCTGAACGTCACAGGAACCGTAACCGTACCAGCAGCTGCCGCAGAAAGTGTTGCAGTAAATGTAGTTGTTCCTACTGATTCAGGAACGGTGCTTTGAGCCGCTGAAATAGAAACGGTTGGCGCAGCCGGAGTGGGATAGGTAAAAAACACCGCATCAACATTCAATACAGAACCTGCAACAGGCGTATTGCCGGAAGAATAAAATTCCAAATACAATGAATCAGCAGGAGTAGTGCCTGCCCATGAAGTCAAATCAATAGTATACAAGCCCCATGAAGCGGAAGCAGGAATTTGATAAGTGCCTCCTGCAACAGTAGCTCCTCCTTGGCGCAGTACCATTTTCACCGCAGCTTGGTCTGCTCCTGACGGAGCGTATTTAGCCGCGAACCAAAACGTATCGGGGTGATGAGGAAACGCAATACCCGAAAAAGCATACGTTGAAGTGTTCAAAGTTCCTTGCCCGACAATACCCGGCAAGGTTTGACTTACCGGAGGACCGAATGTAGTAGTCGTCAATTTTATAGAAGCGGCTGCTTCTATAAAATCAGCATTGTCTTTCACCGCCAAAGGAGCCATTATAGAATTGTACGGTGCTCCCATACCCGAAGCTATAGTCGTCCAACCGTCAGGATTATACGGACTTGTCCAAGTCTCAAAGCCTTGGTTGGGCGGCTGTTGCGCAAAAAGCGAAGAAGAAACAAAAATTGCGGTTAGCAGAAGTAAAAATTGCTTTTTCATTATTGATGATTTTATTTTTTCAGATGCCTAAAGTAGATTTATTTTTCAAAATGGGTTAAAAAAGTTTTTTGCGGTCGAAAATTAACGCAACAACTCAATAAATCCTCCCCCCTTTTTGCTCGGTAAAGGGCGTTTTATTTCGCCCGCCAATCGCTGTTCGTAGTAGTATCCCGAATAGAAATACACTCCGTCCGGTAAATCCTTTCCGCTAAAATCTTTGCCATTCCATTTCAGTTCAGGGTCGGTTGTTTCAAACACCTTCTCTCCCCAACGGTTAAACACTTTAAATTCTACCCGCGAAACAAAGCGATACGGTTTGCGCGGAGTAAATAAATCGTTATAGCCATCTCCGTTTGGTGTGAAAGTATTCGGCAATTCGTACACAGGACAGTTGTCTACACAAACCCGATTCGTTTTCGGGCTTTCATTATTGCGTTTATCTAAAGCCGTTACGACATAACAACCTTCTACACTCAAATCCAAAACGTGCGTGTAGCTTGTATCGTCAATAGAATTTAATGAAGCGATTAATTGTAAGGAAGAAGAATCTCCTCCATAATAAATATTGTACTTCACCACATCGCTTCCGCAACTGTCGCCAGCATTATACCACTGCAAATAATTTTCATAGACAAAGCTATCTGTTGTATTTTCATTGTTGCACGGGTTGGTCACTTGCAAAAGCGGTGGACAAGGCGCAATGGTATCAATAGGGGCAGCACATTTTATCTGTGATAAATTGACAAGCGGACGCGCAATCAGCGGACTTCCGTAATGTCCGAAAGATTTTACATAATAGCAATAGGTGGTATCGTTGGTCAGCGAATCATCCACGTAAGAAGGTTGTGTGGTAGAGACTAAATAGTTGAATAGCCCCGTGCCGTTGTCGCGTTTGAAAACATGAAAACTGTCGTTTGCCCAAGGAGTATTGAAATTCCAATTCAAGCTCAATCGCTCATTGCTTGCACCAATATTTAAGTACACCGAAGAAGCTGCATCGCTTACTCCTACCGTATCGTTTTGCGAATAGAAATAGACTTGATAGGTGTAGGGATTATCTTCCGTATTCAAATTCGTGTCGGTGAATGTCGTGTCGTTTAAATCATGATAGGAATTGCGTGTAACGCTGTGAATCATTTGCGGTGAAGCCACAGAAAACCCTTGCGAACGGTAGAGCTCAAAACGGTATGGAGGCGGGTCTTGAATGGTGTCTAAACTCGTGCTGTCAGCAATGGGTTTTGTCCATGCCACGTCCATAATTCCCGTTGCGGCATCGGTGGTTTGCACGCTTACTTTTGTAATGACCGGCACATCAAACGGCAGATAAACACAGGCTTCATTGGACGGAACACTTTCTATTTCGTCCCATTCATAAATGCCGTTCGGTGATTTTTTGCTGAATCGCGCTAAAATCCGATAGCAATATTCGTTGCCGCGAATGGCTGTGTTATCAATATATTCTGTTGTAAAAACCTTATCCGCAATTTTGGTGTAACCGCGCCCCGCTAAACCTGTTTCGCAGTAGGTTGGCGTAAACGGATTGCTGCCCAATCTGCGCCACACCGAAAATCCGCGGAAGTTGCCAAACGAACTGCAATCGTAATTGCTCCAATCGACTGTAATCGTTTTGTGTAATGCGGTAGCCGTAACGTCCTCTACAGGCGGAGGAATCACGCTAATCTGCCAGCTTTCATGGTCCACCAGCGGCACGGAATAATTATCCTGCGCTTTGAAAACCATTTGATAAAACATTCGCTGAATGTGGCTGCACACTGTTTGCCAGTGAAACGGACTGCTCACGGGACTCAAACCCGTGACCGTAGAGAATGTGGCAGGACTTTCACTGACCAACATCGGAGCTCCATTTCCACTAAGCGTGATTTGCTGGCCGACATCGGGGTCGGTAGCCGAAATCATCACATCAAGCACATCTCCTGCCCGCACACAAGTGTCCCGCAAATCTGCAATCTGCGGAGGGTTGTTATCGCCCGGTTCCACAAAAATCTGCATATCGCGAATCATAGTTCCCATCAGGATTCCGCGCCTATACTCCCGAATAATAATAGCAATATTATATATGCCCGGCTGATGCGGTACAGCCCACATATACGTTCCATTATGTCGGTCTATTTCTTCGTAGGTCGGCAAATGCGGATTCACGTCAGCGTGCGTTTGATACGGAAAAGTATATGCCGGCACAACCGTTCCTTGCGCCTGTAATGGAATCTTCAACTCATAAATCAAACTGTCTCCGTCCGGGTCTATCGCCAAAGGATTGTGCCAAAAGGTATCGCCTACCATCGCAAAATCAATAGGTGGATTATACAACACAGGAGATGAATTGAAACCGATATTGGCAATATCATCGGGAAAGAAAATCGTGTCTTCTACATAAAAAACCACTCCATCCGAAATGCCTCCGCTAATATTATCAATCGCGGCATTGCGCAAGGAATCGGCTACGGCTACAATATAGAAATTGTTGGGTGCGGGTGGCGCACCCGGATAGATGTGCGTAGATTCATAAATGTTTTTCTTTACGTTATTGCCGATATCTACGCCATTTCCTCCGCCATTTACTCGCGGTGCTACCGAATGCGTTCCGTCTCCCCACATGATATTGAGTTGCGGCTCATCGGCACCGGGGTTGGCTCCCACGATTTTGGTGTAAGTGAAGATGGTGGCTTTGATGGTGTAAGGTCCTACGACTTGATAGGACACTTCACCCGCGCGAACGTGCGAAGCTTCTGCCAAAGCAGGTAAAAAAACGAGCAGGAATAGGTATATTTTCAATCGCATTGACGGAATAAAGAAAAACTTTTTTCTGAAGTAAAGATGCACGGTTTTATTTTTTTGTACGATTTCACCCGAAGTTTAATTTCAGAACTGACCGATAGCGTGCAAGTAAGACAATATCAAATCCACTACCCTATCTATTTTTTCGCGGGAAAGGAACACCATAAAATGCGAACGACAGCTTTCATACACTCGCTCTTTCATTTCCTCGGGTTTAATGCTGACGCCATTGAGCGAATCCCATTGCTCGATAAATAGATTGGTGATGACGTAGGCTTCATCTTCCGAAATGGCAAAATCTATGTACTGAAAAATATAGCGGATGGTTTGAAAGTAGTCCGGTTTTCCGGCTGTTTCTTTCGCTGGATCATAAATGGCCACATTTATCGGCTGAATCATGGAAGCTAAGGTAGAAGAATAAACGAAAAACGAAAAAAAAGAGTGGTGAGAAAGAGGAGAAAGTCGTCAGTGGTCAGTGGTTAGGAGGAGGAAGTTATAAGTTATAAGTTATAAGTTGTAGGTTGTAAGCCTAAGAAGGCAGTTGTAAGGTATAAATCGTAAGTTGGGAGGAGGATAGGTTTGTGCCTCGTCATGACAGATTGTATTTCTCTCACAAGCGGACGCTTGCGATGTGGGTAAAAAAAACGAGGAGATTTTACACACGAGCACCGCTTCGCTAATGCTCGCGAGCTGGGGAATACAAGGTGGAGGATGGCTTCGTGCCTCGTCCTAACAAGATTGGGATTTAGGCTGCGCTCAACGACCTCGTTTTTTCAGGGGACTTGGGTAATCC
>JAEYZB010000285.1 GCA_023428205.1 Bacteroidota bacterium
CAATAATGTCACCTTGTTTGCTCGAACTCACGAAATTAATTTCGGACATATATTTTGTAACAACTCGATTCGTGCCTAATTGAATGATGGCATATATCGCGGCTTCTTCATCTATCCATCGTAGCAAACTGCCACCAAACAATGTGCCGTGTGCGTTCAGGTCTTCAGGTTTTACCCATTTTCGTGTGTAGAAATTCATGCTATTTTTTGAATTTGCGTAAATATAATAGATGACACTTATCTTTCTGTGAATTATATGTACTTTCGGCACGAGCAGTATGTATCATTTTTGTACCATTTCCACCGCTGACCACTTGTACAAGGCATTTGCGTTGTATGATTCGCTCGTAGAAATAGATAAAAATGCATTTCTACATATTTTGTGTGTGGATAAAGCGAAAGTGGATGTAAGTGGAAGAAATATTCGCATATATCAGCTTAATGAAATAAAAATCCTCTCTTCTGCGCTGAATGTTATAGAGAAATATTCCGGCAATAAAGATAAACTGCGTTGGAGTTTAAAGCCTGTTTTTTTGACGTTGTTATTACAGACCGAAGCAGATAAAGTGATCTATCTGGATAATGACATTTACTTTTTCGGCTCATATCATTTTTTGTTTGACTTGCTCAATGAGCATGATTTTTTGTTGACGCCCCACTACTACTCAACCAATCCAAACAAAGAGCAAAATTGGTTTGAAGCAAACTATCGTGTGGGCTTGTATAATGCCGGCTTTGTCGGTGTGGCAAAATCCGCATTGAAGTATTTAATTTGGTGGACGGAATGTTGTGCCTATCGCTGCGAAAAAAACTCGCTTCGCGGAATGTTTGATGATCAAAAGTATTTGGACTTGATTCCCGTGATTAATGAACGGGCGTACATAGTACGCCATAAAGGTTGTAATGTGGCGGATTGGAATAGGAGCGAAGTTCCAAGAAGTGAGAAAGGTGGGCAACTTTATTTAGCCGAAAAAGATCCGTTGGTTTTTATTCATTTTAATTACACGACTATTCGTGCCATAGAGCAAGGAAGAGAACCGTTTCTGAAACCGATGTACGAAAAGTATTTTTCGAATATACAGAAATATGCTCCGTCAATTATCCGAGCAGAAATGTATGGGGAAGATGGCTTGAAAGAGAAACTGAAATACAAGATTTGGAAAATTGTTACGGATATAGGCATTTGATATGGCGAAGGCGGTAAAAAAAAATATTCTTCAAGATAGGCAAGCGGAAAGGCTTGCAAAGGGTTCATTCAGTGAGAGCCCATATTTCTGGCACTACGTAATTTTTGCTTTTGCATTTTTGTTATTCTTCAATTCTATCTCCAATGAATATGCGATGGATGATGAGCTGGTGACGATCAATCATCGTTTGACATCAAAAGGCATAGCTGCTATTCCTGAAATTTTCACATCGCCATATTATGAAGATGCTGCAGGATATTCGTTTGAGTATCGTCCGGTAGTATTAGCGAGTTTTGCGATAGAACATTCGTTGTTTGGCGAGAATCCGCACGTTAGTCACTTTTGGAATGTATTGTTATATGCATTGAGTTGTGTGCTGCTTTTTCACGTGTTGAAAGGATTGTTTCGTGACTATTCAGTGTATTTGGCTGTAGGGGCGTCATTGTTGTTTGCGGCACATACGGCACACACGGAGGTTGTATGTAATATTAAATGTCGTGATGAGATTTTGGCGTTGTTTTTTTCGTTGTTGACGCTCCAATGTTCTTTGAATGCAATAACGAAAAGCTGGAAGTGGCTATTGTTGGTCACTGCTGTTTTTACGTTGGCGTTGATGAGTAAAATATCGGTTATGCCATTTGTAATGCTTATCCCGATTCTGATGATTCTTTTTACATCGGTTCGTTTGTGGCAAGTTGTGGCGATTACTTTTGCGATGAGTTTGCCGTCTTTTTTCTTTATCATTAATGTAAGAAGTACTGATGTAAAAGTAATCATGTTGGTGGCATGTTTTTTGGTAAACGTGACTTTTTGGGCATTGGTCAATTATAAAGAACTCATCTATCATTTAAAGGCGATTTATTATAGAGCACCAGAACAAGCGGATACAGATTACAGCATCAATCTTAAAACTTTTTTTCAAGAGTTTTTACCGGAAAAATCATTCTTTCATTTATCGGCAATATTACCGGTGTTATTATTGTTGGGAGCATATTTTTTAGGTATTTACATGGAGGCTCGTTATCTTTCTGTAGCGGTAATAGTGCTATTAGTAGGCGGCTGTTTTTTTGTAAAAAAGCAATACAAGATTTGGTTTTTGGCGGGATTTTTGATGACGGTGGGTGTTCTTTTTGCTCCTACGGAAGAATGGAATCTGATTTTAGAATTGCTCTTTTTGTTTTTAGCGTTCTTTTTTTTGTATGGAGGCAAGGGTTATAGACTTCCCATAACTTTGTTTATCATCTTTTTCTTATTGCGAAGCAAGGATTGGGGGAATGTAGGATCACTATTGGTGTTTTTGTTTTTCATGTATGCTTTAAGATCGCGTTTTTCTATAATGGCTTTAGTAACTGGTATAATGTTGGTAGCCATTGTTGATGTAAGTACATATATAGAAGATCGTAGCTGGAGTATTGATTGGATGGGAATGGCAATCGTATATGCTTTTTTAATTATTTATTTCAAAAAAGACCAACGCTTAGTTTTATATCCTCTGTTATTGATTGTATCTGGGATGACGATTTTTAATATATTGAACTATCAGGAAGCGGTTCAATATGCACCGCTATTAGGCGAAACAGTAAACACAGACTTTATTCCAGCGGGGTCGAATCGTATTTTGGACTTCCCTGAGCAGTGTGTACAAAACGATGATCCATGGCAAGTGCGCGCAGGGACGAGCCTTACGATACTATGGCATTATTTGTGTAAAGTAATTATTCCTTATCCACTGGCGTATTACTACGGATATAAGTTTGTTGAACCGACTATTATTACAGAGCCTTTGCCGATAATAACATTGCTGTTGCATGCGTTGCTCTGTTTTGTTGCGCTGTGGGCATTATTCAGAAAAGAAAAATTGCTGACTGCGGGAATTTTGACTTACCTGATTACGATTGTGATTTTCTCCAACTACTTTGCTCCGATACCGGGTATGGTGGGCGATCGTTTTTTGTTAGTTCCATCTCTCGGTTGGATATTGGTGATGTTGTTTTTATTGAGTAAAGTTTTCAAAATAAATTTTAGTGATACGACTCTTCGTTTTGCGAAAATCCCTAAAGGAGCTCAGTATGTTTTTGGTGCGGCACTCTTGTTTTATTCCGGGCTTTCGTTTGCGCGAAATTTCGACTGGCATGATGCTTACACACTCTACAGTCACGACATTTCGTATGTGGAGAATTCTGCACAGGCACATAATTTATTGGCGTTAACTTGTCTGAAAAATGCAAATGTGGCAACCACTGATGCAGATCGTTTGAAATTATACGAAGAAGGTATTCATCATTTGAAAAGGGCCGTGACGATTTACCCGAATTTTTTCAATCCTACTTTCGATTTAGGTCGGGCTTATGGTAATATGGGACAGTGGGATAGTGCGAAGTATTATTTCGACAGAACGATTGCTTTGAACGATAGTTTTACTGATGCGCTTTATGCTGTAGGAGACATGCTTAGGCAGCAGGGGAAATATGAGGAAGCGAAACCTTATTTTGCAAAAACCATTCGCTATGTGCCGAATGAGTATATCTATTACGATAAACTGAGTTTTATATACTTTCTTCAAAAACAATATGACACCGCTATTGCCATCAATCGGCAGGCGATGGTCGCAGTGCCAAACGATTCACGTCCCTATTATGCCATTGCGCGAATTTATTTTATGGAAGGCAAGCGTGACAGTAGTATTATTTACTTGAATAAAGTGTTTGAGAAAGACCCGGCCAATGCACTTGGATTGCAACTGAAGGCTGAAATGGGATTGCCGTAAATTTCTCAATGATAGACAGAGTTTGCTTAACGCTTTAGAGGTCTTGAATCATCCAAAATCATCTAGGCAACGTGAGATGGTGTAAAAAAACGAGCACAATCTCTTATAAGACTTACACTTAAATTATCTAAGCAACGTAATATTCCCTTTCAGTTCTATAATCTGTCGGTTGACCATTGTCGCAATGGCAAGGTAAGTGTAAACTTCCATTTCCTGTTTTTCACTCTTGAAAAAGCCATCCCAGCCTTCGTTTTGGTCTGTGCCCTGATACACTTGTTGTCCCCATCGATTGAAAATGCGGAAATCCAATGCTATAATTCCTTTACCTTCCACGCGCACGACATCATTCACTCCGTCACCATTTGGCGAAAACGCAATCGGTACGCCAACGAGCGGAACGAAATGAATAAATAAACTATCGCAAATGGTGTCATTGCAAGGTGCACCCGTGAGGTATGCTTCCAAGCACACCTGATGCCAATCCACGCTATGGCTGTATTCATAAACTGGTGAGAAATCCGTTGAAGTACCACCGTCTCCGAAATTCCAAACATAGGTGTCGGAATTGATACTTTGATTCATAAAATAAACAGGTGTTTCAAATTTATAAGTGTCGCGTTCCAAGACAAAATTTGCTATTGGCTGCGGATAAACAATCACCGTTTGCTGTGCCGTGTCATTCACATTGCAGGAAGAAGTGTCGGTGAGAATCATAATCACATCGTATGAGCCGGACGCGGTGTACGTGTGCGCAGGATTTTCTGCCGAAGAAATAGTTCCATCGCCAAACTGCCAATTGAAAGTCGCATTGCTTTGAACTGAAGAATTATTGAATACGACTTCGCTTCCTGTACAAACGTTCATTACATCAAACTGCGCCACTGAATTTGGTTTCAGCCTTACGGAATAAGAAATGGAATCTATCGGGTGGCAACGAGATGTGTCGGTTACAATCAGCGTTACGGTATATGTACCGGGAGTGGTGTAATGATGTTCGGGGTTTTGCAATGTCGAAGTGGTGCCATCTCCAAACTGCCAGAAAAAATCAACAGGATTAATACTTTCATCATTGAATTGAATATGCAAATCGGAGTCACAGTCGTTTAGAATATTCATCGAAAATTGTGCGTCCACAAAATCATCAATGACTACAATTGTGGCGTAGTTAGAATCTATCCCCACACAAACATTAGAGTCGCGCGCAACCATCAGCACTACGTATGTTCCTACTTGTGAAAAGGTGTGTTGCACGTTTTCTCCGCTTGCTGAATCGCCACCACCAAAAAACCAAAAATAATCTGTAGTGAGTGTAGGCGAACTGCCTGTGAAATCAACAGTGAACGGCACACAGCCGATAGTGTCTGGAATGGTTACATCGGCATTTAAAGGAGTTAAACTGACAATGATTCGTTGTGTGTCAATCGGGTGGCAACTTTGTTTGGCATCGTATAAAATATGCGTGATAGTATCAAACGCAGGCGAAATATAACTATGCGTTGCGGGGTTCGCAACTGATGAAGTGCCATCGCCCCAAAACCAACGCGCACTATCCGCACCTATGTAATATGACTGCACCGTGATATGTGCCGAATCGCAATTGAAAAACTGCCGATTCACCACAAAACTTGCATCGGCAAAAGAGTCGATTACGGTAACAGTGAAGAAAGCTGTGTCTCGCTTATTGCAAGTAGCAGTGTCATCCCAATACACCACACCGCTGTATGTTCCTTGGTTTAGATAAGTGTGATTTGGTGTGCGCAAATGACTGCTGTCTCCATCGCCAAAAAACCAACGGTATGTTCCGTTCGGATAGTTTGTGTTATTCGAAAATGAAACATTCAATGGTGCGCAACCTTGCGTGTCGGAAGCAGAAATTTGTACATCTATTACCGGTGGAACGAAAATGGAAGTGGTGAATGAATCGCGTAAGTCACAACGGGTGCTGTCGGAAAGCACTAGGCGGATAGTATAATTTCCGGCTTGCGAATAGGTGTGTGATACAGCCGAAGTGTTTGCTGTTGTGCCATCGCCAAACCTCCACAAATATTGCGTTGTGCTGTTGTTTTCTGACGATAAGTTTACGGTTCTGCTTTCGCAATCAATAATAATATCTGATAAAAAATTCGCTACCAAACTGTCATCGCGCACCCACACATCTACGTAGGCAGTGTCTGTAATGTTGCACGAGTTTGGATCCGTGCCAATCAACATTACGTTATACACCCCCGTATCCGTAAAGGTATGTACAGGGTTCAGTTGAGTAGAAGTGCTTCCGTCTCGAAAATCCCACAACACATTATTCACGTTATATAGTTGGCTGTTGAATTGAACCGTCAGTGGCACGCAACCTGTAGCGCGAGGATAAGCGTCCACATGTACTTCGGTTCTACCTAAATTAAATTCCATTTTCAAGCCGAATAGATTGCAGTTAGAGCTTTGATTGGTGGGAGACCAAACGCCTGGAGTCGCTGGTGTCATGGAATTGCCACTACATCCGGCACAAATTGCTTCGTAAATCACTCCTCGGCTATCAAAACGGTTTGTTCCTCCATCCACATGTTCGCCTACTTGTTCCCCATTTCCGCCAAAATAAGAACCGTACAAAATTCCTGTGGCATTCTTCGCCAGTACAAAAGCATAAAAGTCGTGTCCGTCCGTAGAACTTTTCAGCGCATCGGGAGTTGTTGGTAGGTTGAACATGTTTGTTGAAAATCCAAAAATGTTCGCCTGATTTGTTCCCCAACCTGCTACATATACATTCTTACAGGTATCGACCAAAAAAGCGGTTGGCGAAATATTGGGTCTGCCGTCTCCGTTTCCGAAAACAGTAGAGTAAGCAATGGAATCTAGTGCCCCGGTCAGTTTAGTAATGAATTGGCCGCTGTTAGGATTAGAATAGGTAGCACTAATGACAGGATACGAACCCGAAGTTTGTCCCGTGAAATAAACATATCCGTTTCCATCTACTTTTACGAAATATACTTGATCGTTACCCGAAGTACCTATGTATGATGAATGTAAAAGTTGTGTTCCGTTGTTGCTGATGTGCGAGACGAATCCATCGTATGCCCCTCCGCGATAACTAGTGTTCCATGTGCCTGATGTTGTAGGGAAATTGTTACTCATGGTTCCTCCACAAACATATAGCTCGCCATTGGCGCGAACATCTAATGCATAGCAAGCAGCATCATTTGTGCCACCAATGTAGGTGCTCCAAAGCAGAGCCGAGCAATCGTTACTCATTTTAAATGCGCAGCCATCTTGCCCGCCACGCTTAGAATTTTGATATGCTCCACTTGAAACAGGGAAATCACTGGATTCAGTACAACTCGCTACATATATATTATTTGCGGCATCAATATTCACTTCACCGCGATTCTGATCGCCATAGTTAAATTTCAAATTGCCAAAGGTAAATTCATCAGGATAGGAATTTATTCCGTCTTTGCCGGTTCCGCCAACGTATGTAGACCCAATCAGTGCGGTTCCGGTAGTATTAAATTTGGTAACTACGATATCAGCATCTCCATTGTAGGTGTTGTCATAAGCGTTGGTGCTTACAGGGTAGTCGGGAGAATAAGCTACTCCATATATTATTAAATTGCCTTGTGCATCTTCCACCAGCGAATGCGGTGTTTCATTATTATTCCCGCCTAAATACGTAGAGTAAACCAATGCAGATCCGTTCGAGGTGTATTTTGTGATTCCCATATCGCAGGCATAAGCAATTCCATCTCCTGAACCGGTTGCTCCGGTGCCAGTTCCACCACGATAGACATTTTGAAATGCTCCGGCAGTAGTTGGGTATGACAAGCCTAATCCTCCGCTTACAAGTGCGCCTATATACATGCTTCCGTCACGACCATATGTAGCGGTGTAACCCCAATTATCGGCAGTTGCCCCCGTATATGTTCCGAATGCTACGGTAGGGTCAATTATAAGTGTTTGCGAGATGTCGTAACCATTGGGAAATTCATAATAGATACTATTGGCAAAACGTTTTCTAATTACACATTTTACAATTTGTTTTTTGCCCTTAATGATTTGATACGCTACGATATTTTTTTCCGTTACATCTCCGATATTGGTTTTATAATGAATTTCTCCGTTTCTAATTTTCACTTCATTTATCCCTTCATATACCTGATGAATCAGTGCCGGATTTGCACCCGCGTGAATGATATACTCATACGTAAACCCATTTTCATTCCCACGAACCTCCATGTCAATTCCTGGGTACAAGTTTTTAAATGTGTTTTTTCGATATAGCGGCACATTGCTTTTCCAAAAGTTTGGATTGTTGCCTATGTAATAGTTTCGGTATGCAGTTTCTTTTTCTTCGGGAATCAATTGTTCTGTATTCCCTCCTTCAAATTTTATGCGAAAGATGTGTCCCTTTATAATGTCCGAAGCGTTTGGATTATGTGCGTGTTTGTGATGGTCAAAATCATTTACATCAAAAGTAATTTGATTTTTCTCCAACAAAAGTTTACCCATATTCAAATCAGCAATATATTGAATGCGACTATCCCATTGTCCCATGTTTTTTGTAAATAACATAGGGTTTTCTCCCGCTCGCAGATGGGTGTGCAAAACAACGAAGGCAAAAAGCATAAAGACATTCTTCATGGACACTAATTGTGTGTGCTAATCCGAAGATAGGAACTTCGGAGTGAAAGATAAATTAAATATAGAAAGCGTTGCAACGGAGGTTGGAAGAAAAGGAAGTGGGTGAAAAAAATGAGGAGGATTTGCCTCAAAAACAAAAGCCGCTTCAATTGAAGCGGCTTTTGTTTTTTGGAAGGACGATAGAGTGCTATTAGCGTCCTGCGTATTTACGTTTTCCTTTTTCGCGGAAGTTATTCCCTCCCTTGAATTCATTTCCTGAAGGTGAACCTACGCGATCCAATGCGCAACGGAAGCCGATATCATCGGTAGAAAATGCTTGATCTAAATATCTGCGTGAACCCGGTGCAATGAAGTATGCACGGTCTTTCCATGAACCGCCTTTATATACACGCGCTTGGTCGTCAATTAATGATGAGGCTCCGTAGTTATAGTTTACAGTTGAATTTTCATCACCGTCAATATAGTTACGCACTTCACCGTCACGATAGTTTCTTCGGCTAGCGGATTCTTCTTTAGTAACCATACGAAGTTGTAAGCGTCCTAAACTATCTTTCTCAATCGTTTTTCCATCAGCATCTAAAATTTTTGTTTTGTATTGGTTACCACGGAATGTACGGAAGTCATTCGCATCAGTTGTAGTCATCGGGCGATAAACGTCCAT
>JAEYZB010000098.1 GCA_023428205.1 Bacteroidota bacterium
CCACATTGGCGTTCTCCTTTATTTCAGGCATTCGCGGCTGGCTGTTGTGGTTGGTATTGTTATCGGCTCTCACAATGATGATGAGTTCTTTCGTGCTGCATTTTCGCGCGGACATTGCCGCTCTGCACCGCTTTCGAACAGATAGTTATCTTTCCGTAACCGATAAATTAATCGCAACGATTTTGGTCGGAAGTTTTCTGCTCTTTGGCACAGTCGAACTGTCGTCTACATTAATTGTTTTATTCAGTGCAGCACAACTTTTGGCACTCACGGTTACCGCAATTATTGCCTATATCGTAGTGAGTAAAAACCATCGGGAAAATGCGCCCGATTGGTCGAGGCAATATACCCAAGCAGTGTTATTTCATTCATTACCGTTTGCATTGCTTGTTCTACAAATGGCCATTTATGGGCGAATAGATGGTTTTCTGCTGAACCGTATGCTCCCTGCAAATTCCGATGAAACAGGCGTGTATGCTTCCGGTTTTCGGCTATTGGATGCGGCTACACAATTCGGTTATTTGGCAGCGACATTATTGTTGCCTTTATTTTCCAAAGCGATTAAAGAAAAAACAAACATTCGTCCACTCACCAATTTGAGCGCATTGTTATTGATAGCCGGCTCGACTTTTTTAGCCTTGTTTGTGTTGCAATTCAAAACAGAAATCGTTTCCATCCTATATCACACCAACGATATGCGTTATTCCAATGTGTTGACGATACTGATGTTTGCATTTATTCCGATTGCAAGCAATTATGTTTTCGGCACCCTGCTCACGGCAAACGGCAATTTAAAAATACTGAATGGCATTGCCTTTATCGGCATCATCATCAATGTCCTTTTAAATCTATGGCTTATTCCAAAGTTTGGAGCATTAGGGGCCGCTTTCGCCACGCTTTCCACACAAAGCGCAGTGGCTATATCAAACATCATCGCAACCATTTGGACGTTCCGAAAACAATAATTTTTGCTCGTTTTTTGATACCATTTGAAATCCCCTGAAAAAACGAGCACATTTCGCTGCAAATACTAAAAACGGCAAGGTTTCCGTTCTAAAGATTGGACAAGCATTTCACGCTGTGGAAACTCATCGTATGCAATAAAACATTTACCGATTTGTGAATATTACTTTTGGCGAGTATGCGAATAAGATTTTTTTTATTGCTGAGTGTTTGTGCGGTTGTGACTATTTCAAAATCGCAGCAAACGTTTTTTTATACCGATAAAAACGCAGGCTACAAAAAGGGGCTGTTATTATTTACCGAAAAGAATTACGCCTCGGCTCGGAACGAGTTGCAACAATTCGCAACCACAGCCTTACCTACGGGCTTGATTGCCGATGAAACCGATTATATGATTGCCGTTTCAGCTGCGGAAAACAACGACTCCGATGCTGAAAAACTGCTGAATGATTTTTCACTAAAACACAGCGACAGCTATCGAACGGCTTATATCAACTTTTATTTGGGACGCTACTATTATCTAAACAACAAGTATCAGGAATGTATTGATAAACTCGCCCAATTGCGCGATGACGAAATTCCAGAGAAATATCGAACTGACCACAAATTTCAGTTGGCGTATTGCTATTTCGTAAAAAAGAAGTTTGATGAAGCACAACCGCTTTTTGCTTCTATCAAAAACATCAAAGAGAAATACTACTACCCTTCCAACTATTACTACGCCTTCATTTCATTCTACAAACAACAGTATAACGATGCACTGAACAGTTTTCTTTCGATTGAAGACTCCAAAATGTTTTCCTCTGTAATTCCGTATTACGTTTCGCAGATTTACTATTTGAAAAAAGATTATCCGAAAACAATTGATTACATCAAAAAGAACGTTGAAAAAACAGACGTGCTTTACACGGATGAAATGAATCACTTGCTGGGCGAGTGTTATTTCCAACTTTCAGATTATGAAAAAGCATTACCGCTCTTGGAAAGCCGCGTAGCAAAAGGCGAAAAAGTGCGCAAAGAAGATATTTACGAACTAGCTTATTCACAGTATAAAACCGGCAAATACGATGCCGCTGTTACAAACTTTTTGCAACTGAATCTGATGGACGACACACTCGGACAAAATGCGACCTACGCACTTGCTGACTGCTATTTGATATTAGGTGATAAAGAAAAAGCAAAAGCCGCTTTCCAATCAGCTTCCACCAAAACCTTCGATTCAAAAATTAAACAAGAGGCTTTATTTAATTATGCAAAACTTTCTTTGGAGCTCGGCAATCCGCAGGAATGTGTGAGCGCCCTAAAACAATTGCTTTCCGAAACAAATGACCACAAGGAAGAAGCCGATGAACTGATGGCTATCGCACTTTTACAAACGAAAGATTATTCGGGCGCATTTGCAATTATCGAAAGTTTATCTTCTCACAGCCCTTCGCTGAAACAGGCCTATCAGCGCACCACCTACTCTCGTGCCGTGCAGTTGTTTAATGATGGCGAATTGAAAGAAGCGAAACAGCTTTTCAATAAATCTTTGAAATATCCGATAAAACCGGAATTACAAAACGGAGCCTATTTCATGAAAGGAGAAATTGCATATCGCGAAAAAAACTATAAAGAAGCCCACGAATACTATCAAAAGTTTATCGATTATGTAACACCGAGTGATGAAGCGGTTTTAGGATTCAGCAAAACGCTTGCCGAATATAATGTAGCATATTCACTCTTTAAGGAAAAGAAATATGAACGCGCATTGCAAGGTTTCCGCCAAGTGATAAGAGCAGAAAATATAGATGAAGTTACATTACGCGATGCACAACTGCGCACAGCGGAATGCGCATTCATCACAAAATCATTTCCAACTGCGCTCGCGAACTATAACACGGTAGCGAACTCTACTTCACCCGAAGCGGAATACGCGCAATTTCAAAAAGGGATTGTACTCGGATTGCAAGACAAAAGCAGCGAAAAAATCGCGGCTTTAAAAGAACTCACACAACGCTTTCCGCAATCTAAAATTGCCGACAAAACCTATTTTGAAATTGGCAACACCTATTTGGATATAGAAAACAGCGCAAGCGCAATAACCCACTTCAACGCACTGATAAACGACTACCCCCAATCGGCTTTAGTTCCGGCTGCCTATCTGCGAATCGGATTGGCGCAATACAACCTGAATGAAAAAGAAAAAGCATTGGCACAATACAAATATGTGATAGCCAATTATCCTTCTTCTCCCGAAGCCAAACAAGCGGTTTCTGCTATCAAAGATTTAGGAGTGGAACTTGGGCGACCGGATGAATACACCGACATCGCGTCTATTTCTGATGCGGAAAAAGACTCGCTGACATGGGAAGCCGCACAAACCGCTTACGATGCGAATGATTGCTATAAAGCGGTTCCGCTTTTCGGAAAATATTTAGACAAATTCCCGAAAGGGTTTTTCGCGCAACAAGCGCACTATCTGCGTTCGGAATGTTACTTGAAACAGAAAAACTACACAGACATTTTGGGAGATTACGATGCGCTGATTGGAAACTCACCAACATACAGAGAACGCGCATTGCTCAACGCATCCGGCATTGCGTATTTTGAATTGAAAGATTACAATAAAGCGCTGAATTATTACAAACAGTTGGCGGAAATTTCTACCACCACGCAAAACACATACACGGCTATTGTAGGCACTTTGAAAGCGGCTGAAAAAACGAGCACGTCTGAAGAAATTATCGCGGCTGCAAATAAAATTTTATCGTATTCAGGAGCAAAAGAAAGTGATGTATTGGAAGCTCATTATCTAAAAGCGAAAATAGACTATGCCGCTGGGAACAGAATGTCGGCTCAGGTCCATTTTGATGCTGTGGCAAACGCGAAACCAAGCGAACGCGCAGCAGAAGCAAAATATATGACGGCAAAAATTCTGAATGAAAACAAAGAATACAAAGCATCTTTAGATACTTGTTTTAAAATTAAAAGCAAGTTTTCGAGCTATGAAGTTT
>JAEYZB010000145.1 GCA_023428205.1 Bacteroidota bacterium
CAACAATAATCTGAAACAGCGATTTGAAATTTATCATCAGTTAGGTGAAATGTTTTATCACTTTAAAGATTTCGATTCGGCATACATTTATAACCAAAAACACACCGAACTGCGCGACTCCGTACAGCGGTCGCAAAGCGAACTATCGACAGCAGCCACCATTGCCTCCTATGAATTGGACAAAAAAGAAAAAAACATTGAAATCCTGCAACAGGAAAACGAACGGAACCGTTTGATTTTGGCGGTGGTCATTGCGGTGGTTTTGTTATTAGTCGTATTGGGGTTATGGCTGTTAAATCGGGGACGTTTTCGCAGAAAAGAAGCCGAACTACAAACCATACAGAACCTGCAAAAAGAAAAAGAACGCATTGCCCGCGATTTGCACGATAATGTTGGCGGACAACTTTCGTATATCATTTATTCCTTAGACGGCATCAATGAAGAAAACAAAGAAAAACGCAATGAAATCACAGAAAGCATTAACCAATCTGTACGCTCGGTTATCGGCAGTTTGCGCGAAACGATATGGGCGATTAGTGATGCCAATATTAAATTGCAAGACTTTTCGGATAAACTGAAAGTATACACCAAAAACTTCTTTAAGCACGCCGCCACCGTTGTTAAATTCAATGAAGACTTGAAATCGGATCGCGAACTGAATGCGCTTTTAGGCTTAAACCTATACCGTATTTGTCAGGAAATTTTAACCAACGCATTCAAACACGCTAATGCAAGTGAAGTAACCATTAGTTTGAAATCGGAAGGCGATACATTAATCATAAATATTTCGGATAACGGTGTCGGATTTGATATGTCGCAGAAAAAAGAAGAATGTTACGGATTGCAGAATGCACGAAAACGTTCAACCGAGTTCGGCATTTCACTCACGTTGGATTCCGCTCCAAACAAAGGAACTAAGTATAAACTCGTAGTATAAATGTACTATTGCTTCGCATTTACTCACTCATAGCTTTGCAGAAAAATTAAAGAGATGATATACTTAGCCATCGTGGACGACAAAAAATCTATCTGCAATACCCTGCGTGATAAACTAAACCACAACGCAAATTACGAAGTACTATTTACTGCCGAAAACGGAAAAGATTTTCTGGAAAAAATGAAAGAAGCCCGCAAAGCCGCAGAACCTGATGTGGTACTGATGGATATAGATATGCCGATAATGGATGGCATAGAAGCCGTAGCCGAAGGCAAGAGCCGTTTCCCGAAATCAAAATATTTGATGCTGACGATTTTTGACGAAGATGAAAAAATATTCAATGCCATAAAAGCGGGCGCGGACGGCTACCTACTGAAAGACGAGCCGATAGAAAAAATCAAAGAAGCGATTATCAACCTTCTGAACGATGAAGGTGCACCTATGTCACCCAGCATCGCCCGCAAAGTATTGAACCTACTCTCCAGCTCCAAACAATTGACACAAACCCCTATCAAAGAAACAGCACAAGAAAACGACTATAAACTGACGGATCGCGAGAGAGACATTTTAACCATGCTCGTGAACGGATTGGAATATAAGGAAATCGGCATAGAACTGAACATAAGCCCCAATACGGTCCGCAACCACATCACCAAAATTTACAAGAAATTGCATGTTACATCCCGCGCTCAAGCGATGAAAGTTATAAATAAAAACAATTAATTACGACCACCCATCACCTATTAAATTGTCTTATTAAGCTATTCAATCCTCCTCATTTTTTACGACCATTTGGGCAAAAAATAAAGGTTCATGTAAAAACCTTATTTAAGCAAAATTCTATGGCTTAAACGGAGTCGTCCTTCCCGCTTTCAAGCCATTATTAATAACAAACATTGGATTAAAAACAACAACAAAAATCCCTTCATACCACTTAAATCCGTTTCGGCTCATTGCCATTGTCGCCTGATGAATCCCTTCTCCTAAAAGCGAGCCGGCAAGCGGGGTAACAATAATATCCTGAATACTCGGGCGCTCGTTCCCTCCTTCCAACACAAATTCCCAAATAAAAGAGTGAGTTGTGGCAAATAAGGCAGATTGCCATGTTTTTGCGCCTTGCGAACGCAACGCGTTGTATAAATAAGCTCCTTGATACGGATGTCCCAAATAATTAATATACCAATGATCTTTGTCTACTACAGGAAGTTTCGTAAATGCGTTTTTCAGATTCTGACGATAACTTTCGGCTGTAGGTCGTTCCCATTTACTAAATGATTTGGGAGATAGATAAAGAATAGTAAGCGAAATTCCTTCACAACCAAAAACAAGCCCGCTCCCTTGCAAAAGTTTTCGCCCAAACGATTTATCCCTATTTTTACAAACTCCGCAATATTCAAACGACAATGTGTCTGCCTGCTGCGCATAGGCATCCGTAAAAAATATCATTAATAAAACTATCCATATTGTCTTACTGCGTATCATCTGTTTTTCCTCATTTTTTCCGACCATTTGGAAATTATGTTCCGTATGCTATATCGCGAATCACCACACTCGCCATGGTACAACCGAAAATGGCGGGCATATAGGATATAGTACCAATCACGGAACGTTTGGTGCTTTTTTCCAACAGCACCAGATTGGAACGATCGGCTATTTCTGTAGAGAAAACCACTTTGAAACCGCTACGAATATCCATCTCGTAAAGTCGCTTGCGCACATAAAAAGCCAGCTTACAATTGTAGGATTCTGAAATATCGGACACCTGTACGGCAGAAGGGTCAACCTTTCCGCCTGCGCCCATAGAACTGACTACATTTAGTTTACGGTCTAAACATTGTTTAATAAGCGAAACTTTCGGGGTCAGCGTATCAATGCAATCCACTACATAATCAAATTGCGCACTTTCCAACAGCATCTTAATATCGGCTTCTTCAAGATAGCGCGAATGAACATTCAGTTTTATATCGGGATTAATATCTCGGATGCGCTTCGCCATAACTTCCGCTTTGGGTTGGTTGTCGGTACTCGAAAGTGCCGGAATTTGACGGTTACGATTGCTGGCTTCCACCACATCACCATCTACAATCGTCATCTCTCCCACTCCGCTTCGCGCAATCATTTCTGCGCAAATACCACCAACGCCACCAAGTCCGACCACCAAAACGTGGCTGTTTATTAAACGTTCTAATTTTTCATCGCCCAACAACAATTGTGTGCGCGACATCCAAGGAGAAATCATAGTTCAAAAGCAATTCAAAGCGCAAAAATAGAAATGCCGGAAAAACGACCAATAATCTCAATTTTTCAAAGCTCGTCCCGCATATCGCGCCAACTCTTTATAAGTAAACGAAACACCCAGTTCAACACCACTATAGATGTCAGTATTCCGCAAATACCGTCCATTTCGTACCAATGCAAATAGCGAGCCGAAAGCAGCGCCACAATACTGAATGTACCTAAAACAACATCACTCAATACGTGCAGATAAGCTGCATAAATATTCATATCTGCGTGGTCTTTATCGTGCCCCTGATGCAGCAAATATGCCGAAATTCCGTTTACGACTACTCCAATTCCGGCTGTAACCAAAGCAGCATCGGTTACGTTTACTTCGGGCGAAATCAGTTTGGAAATGGCTTCCACAAACATCCAAACCGTAACAGCTAACAACGAAAGCGCACTGATAAAACCTGCACCGGACAAAATTTGATGTTCGTGTACTTGTGTGAAGATTTTCCAGTCAACCAATTTATACGTAAACCACGCCAACGCCAAAACCAAAACATGAGATAATAAATGCCAACCGCTCATTTCCAAAGAAACAGAATGACTTTCATGTCCGTAATACAGTTGCGCTGCCGTTGCCATAAGCGACAGCACTATAGCAATCAGGGTTCTGGTTTCGTTGCTCCGTAAATGATGACGATAGTGATGGTTGTGCGAGTGACTCATAAAGCGCAAACCTATGCTTTTTGCTGAAAGTAATAAACCTTATTCCGGCTCTTCGCAAATATTTGTTCCGTTCCACAAATACTTTCCGGGCAAAGAATCTATGGCGTCTAACTGCTTCTTTTGCTCCTGAGAAGTAAAACAAACCGTCTGCCCATTCGCTGCCGTAGAACCCTGTGTGTAACAGATGAAGCATTTACGGCAAGAAGCCGTGGCTAATAATACAACTACAATAAACAGTAATTTTTTCATAGCGTTTTTATTTCTGAACGTAAGAATAAGGAAAATATTCTTTGTATCCTGCTCGTTTTTTCCGACCACTTGCGTTCTTTACAATGGAATATTGCCGTGTTTTTTGCGGGGCAATACCTGCGCTTTGGTTTCGCACACCTGGAATGCACGAATCAGTTTTTGGCGGGTAGTGGCCGGTTCTATCACTTCGTCAATAAATCCGCGTGCCGCAGCACGATAAGGGTTCGCAAAGTTTTCGGTGTACTGCGCGACTTTTTCATCCAATTTTGCCTGTGGGTTTTCCGCAGCAGCAATTTCTTTTTTGAAGATAATTTCAGCCGCGCCTTTCGCTCCCATCACTGCAATTTCGGCTGTAGGCCATGCGTAGTTCATATCTGCCCCGATATGTTTGGAGTTCATCACATCATAAGCACCGCCATACGCTTTGCGCGTAATGACTGTAATTTTGGGAACAGTCGCTTCGGAAAATGCGTAAAGCAATTTTGCCCCATTGGTGATAATACCGTGCCACTCTTGGTCGGTTCCCGGCAAGAAACCCGGTACATCTACCAAGGTCAATAACGGAATATTGAAGCTATCGCAAAAGCGAACGAAACGCGCTCCTTTGCGCGATGAGTTATTATCCAAAACACCCGCCAATACAGAAGGTTGATTAGCCACAATGCCGATACTTCTACCTGCAATCCGCGCAAAACCTACTACAATATTTTCCGCAAAATCTTTATGCACTTCGTAAAACGATTCTTCGTCCACAATTTCGTGAATCACATCGCGCATATCGTATGGTTGCGAAGGATTAGCCGGAATTACGCTATTGAGTTTTTCTCTGCGTTCATCGCCAATCTCATAAGCCGTAAACGGTGCTTGCTCTTCGCAGTTTTGTGGAATATAACTCAAAAGTTTTTTGATGCCATTGATACATTCCACCTCGTTTACATAGGTAAAATGGGTAACACCTGATTTCGATGCGTGAGCCGAAGCTCCGCCCAGTTCTTCGCTCGTGACTTCTTCGTGGGTAACGGTTTTCACTACGTTCGGTCCGGTGACGAACATATACGAACTGTTTTCGACCATCATAATGAAATCGGTAATGGCAGGTGAATACACCGCGCCTCCCGCACATGGTCCGAGAATAGCCGAAATTTGAGGCACCACGCCCGAAGCCAATGTGTTGCGATAGAAAATATCGGCATAACCGCCCAAAGAAACTACGCCCTCCTGAATCCGCGCGCCACCACTATCGTTCAAGCCGATAACCGGAATGCCGTTGCGCATTGCCAAATCCATAATCTTCACGATTTTTTCTGCGTGTGTTTCGGAAAGCGAACCGCCAAACACGGTAAAATCTTGTGAGAA
>JAEYZB010000297.1 GCA_023428205.1 Bacteroidota bacterium
CAATAATGGTGCAGTCCGCGTCCTTGTCTTCTTCGCTTACTTTGTTGCCATTGTTGCCGTCCAAATAAATTTTTTGATCTCCCAAATCGAGTTTTAATGTTTTCCCGATTGGATCTACTTTTGCTGCTCCTGCAGAGATTAATTCTACTAAATTCATACTTGTTTCTGTTTTTTTATTGTTAGAAAATGATTCCGTTTTTGTTGGCGTTGTTTTTGTTTTTTCAGGATGTTCTTTGGGCTCATACGCGGCTTGATATTTCACTTCATCAAAGGTCATTTTTGCAATAATTTCACGCATAACTTCCGATGTGCCTGCGCCAATAGTTCCTACTCGCGCATCGCGGTACATTCTGGCTATCTTATATTCTTCTGTAAACCCGTAGCCTCCGAAAAACTGCAAACTTTTATCAATGATATCCAATGCCAATTCACTGGACTGCAATTTTGCAATAGAACATTCTTTCACTGCATAAACACCTTGATTATGCAAATCGCAGCAATAATAAACATAAGCTTTCACAGTTTCAATATCGGCAATCATTTGTGCTACGCGGTGGCGCAATACTTGGAATTTATTGATTTTTCTGCCGAATGCTTCGCGCTCGCCCATATATTGCATTGCATATTCCAATGCCTGCTCCGAACCTGCAGTCCCCATCAGTGAGCCGGTTAAGCGCTCCAGTTGTAATCCTCCCATCAGGTACATAAAACCCATTCCTTCTTCGCCCAATAGGTTTTCTTTCGGGACTTTTACATTATCGAAAGCAAGTTCCGCAGTATCCGAAGAATGCCAACCGAGCTTTTTGATTTTGCGTTTTGAAATACCTGCCGCGTTCAAATCAACCACAAGCAAACTCACTCCGTGCGCACCTGCATCAGGATTTGTTTTCACAACGGCAATTACTAAATCGCCATAAACCCCATTTGTGATAAACGTTTTCGAACCGTTCAAAATGTAGTGGTCGCCATCGAGTTTCGCAGTCGTGCGAATATTCTGAACATCAGATCCCGCGCCAGGGTCCGTAATTCCGATACAGGAAACCATATCGCCAGAAATTAATTTTGTGAGATATTTTTCTTTCAGGAATTCAGAGCCGTGTTTGAAAATATAAGGCGAAGACATATACTGAATCACGATTGCAGAAATCGCAAATCCGCCCGACCAACATTTACACACTTCTTCGCAAAAAATCAATGAATAGTAAAAGTCCAAATCTAATCCGCCATATTGTTCGGGATAGTTCAATCCTAAATATCCTTGGTCGCCCATTTTCTTCCAAATAGATTTTGGGATTTGCCCTTTCTCTTCCCATTCATCTATGAACGGAACGACTTCTTTGTCTAAAAATGCTCGTAATGAAGCGCGGAATGCGTGGTGTTCTTCAGTGAAATGCTTACAGTTCATAAAGATTGAAAGTTTATAAAGTTAAAAGTAAATAATTGAATAGTTCTTGATGTTATGATTTTGTGTTTAGCGATTTTATTAGTCCTGATAAGATTTTAGAAATTTCTTCTGCTTGTGCTGCAAATTTTTCTGCTTTTTGTTTTTCTATTTTCTTCAATTCCGTTGCGAGTAAAAGCATTGAGCGCACCTCGCCACACGAACCTTTTGCTACAAATAAAAAATATGAAAATTCTTTGTTGCTTCTTCGTTCGAAACCTTCAGTAATATTGTTCATAATAGAAATAGACGCTCGTTGAATTTGGTCTTTGAATCCAAAATCGCGCGAACTTTCCAATTCATTGTAAATACTAATCGTTAGCTCTTTTGCTTTTTGCCAGGCGATAATATCCTCAAATCGTTCTATTTTCATCTATACTTTTTGCTTTATAACTTTATGAACTTTCTACTCAAAGTTTGAAAACTTCTCCGTACAGGCTTTGTCCTCCATCAATATTCAGCGTTGCACCTGTGATAAATTTTCCGTACGGACTCGTGATGAATAATGTCGCTTGCGCAATATCGTCTGTTGAGCCCAATTCGCGTAACGGAATTGTGTCAATTACGTCTTTCAAAATTTCGGGCGGATATTGGTCTAAGCCCGTTGATTTGATAATGCCGGGCGCGATTGCGTTCACGCGAATTTTGTATTTACTCCATTCAACTGCCAATGTTTTTGTGAGATTGTCTACCCCAGCCCGAGCGGCACCTGTGTGCGCCATTCCCGGAAATCCGCGATAAATGTTGGCGATAATGTTCAGAATGTTGCCTCCATTTTGAGGAATGAAAAAGCGTGTCGCCATTTCGCGCGTTACATAGAACGTCCCGTTCAAATTGTTGTTCACAACGGCCGTCCAACCGTTCACGGAAATCGCTTCCGCAGGTGACGGAAATTGTCCTCCGGCATTGTTTACGAGAATGTCTAACTTGCCGAAGGCTGTTTGAATATAATCCGCTAATGCTGTTATTTCTTCCGGCTTTCTGATGTCGCAAATTTGCGTGTGCACTTCCCCAATTTTGTTTAGTTCGTCTTTTGCTTTCGCAAGTTTTTCAACGTTACGTCCGCTGATGACAACC
>JAEYZB010000232.1 GCA_023428205.1 Bacteroidota bacterium
GACCTGGGGTTACTTTATCCATTTCATTAATGAGATACTCCTCATGATATGGCTTTAGCTTTTCTGCGACAAATTCCCAAATTGCGGGAGTAATCCAATCTCTATTTTCCTTGCGCGATAAAAACCACTTTTCTGTTTGTTGCGTGGTCATACCAGCAATTTTGTCCATATACTGAAGGTCTTTATCTTCGTGTATAGCATTCATATATCCTCCATATTCCTCCCAACTCAAATACTCGCCATCTTCTTTTCTTTCATTCATTTCCTTTCTCGCTTCTCTTGGCGACAAAGAGCTGTAATCTTCAAATATAAATTGGTCTTCATCGTAGAAATGGCTCTTATCTTGCGGTTTTATTTCTTCATTTTCGATAAGAACTATTTCTGCTTTTTCGATAGATTCTGAGGGTGTTTGTTGAACATCTTCTATTATTGCTTCGGTTACACGTTCTTCATTTTCCACCTTAAGAACATCTCTACCTTCATTCCGCTTTACAGAGAATAATTTTTTCAAAAAATTGAACATCGAATTTTTGTTTTATGATGTTTAAAAAATCACCCTTTTTTGCCGTTTTCCCAACTACTTATACAACTCACTTTTCATCACACCCCATTTACACAAGCGATAAATAAGCGACACTTTCAAACAGCCAATGCCGTATTGCAAACTTCGTTTGAAGTTGATGGATGAGGCTTCATCAAAATACTTTGTAGGACAAGTGATTTCACCAATTTCGTAACCTTTATAGAAAATCTGCGACAGCATTTGATTATCAAACACAAAATCATCAGAGTTCACTTCGATATTCAGCGTGCGAATTACATCTGCCGAAAATGCGCGGTAGCCGGTGTGATATTCCGATAGTTTTTGATTGATGATAATGTTTTGCGCAAGTGTGAGACAGCGATTGAAAATGTATTTGTATAGCGGCATTCCGCCTCTCAGCGCGCCTTTGCCCAAAATGCGCGAACCGAGCACCACAGGATACACCTCATTGCCGATAATGCTAATCATTGCCGTCAACAATTTGGGCGTGTATTGATAATCGGGATGCAGCATTATCACAATATCTGCACCTAACTCCAAAGCCGTTTTATAGCAGGTTTTTTGATTGCCGCCATAGCCTTTGTTATTGTCGTGACGGATCACATGATTAATGCCGATTTTTTTCGCCAACGCACTCGTATTGTCACTGCTCGCATCATCTACCAACACCACCTCATCGACCCATTCCATCGGAATTTCCGAATAGGTTTTTTCTAACGTCTGCGCTGCGTTGTAAGCAGGAAGAACTACCACTATCTTTTTGCCGTTATACATATTGCAAAGACGTTAATTTATGATTAATAAACGTCCAAATCTAAAAGATTTTTGCACTGAGTTTGCTCGTTTACAAAACTTCTTTAGTTTCGTTTCCGCAAAAAAACAACATCCACTAAAAAGTTTAAATCATAATTTATCATGGGAGAAAAAATAACGATACAAAACGGAAAACTAAACGTGCCGAATAATCCGGTCGTGCCGTTCATTGAAGGAGACGGAACCGGTAGAGATATCTGGAAGGCAAGTGTGCGCGTATTAGACGCAGCTGTGGCGAAGGCTTATGGCGGCACTCGCAAAATTGAATGGAAAGAAGTATTGGCGGGCGAAAAGGCGTTTGACCAAACGGGCAATTGGCTGCCTGATGAAACCTTGGCGGCTTTCAACGAATATTTAGTAGGAATTAAAGGACCTTTGACGACTCCAATCGGTGGTGGTATTCGTTCATTAAATGTGGCATTGCGCCAAATTTTGGATTTGTATGTGTGCTTGCGTCCTGTGCGTTACTATGCAGGAACGCCATCACCGGTGAAAAGACCGGAAGCCGTAGAAATGGTAATTTTCCGTGAAAACACAGAAGATATTTATGCGGGAATTGAATATCCCGGAGGAGGTGCCGATGCGCAAAAATTGTTGGATTTCTTGCAAGCAAGTTTCCCGAAAGACTTCGGAAAAATCCGTTTCAATTCTGCTGAAAAAGGAGCAGAATACTTGAAAGCAGCCGGTTTGACAGGTGAAACGACAACAACTATTGGTTTGGGCATAAAAGCCGTTTCCAAAATCGGTTCACAACGTTTGATTCGCTCTGCTATTGAATACGCGATTTTACACAAACGCAAAAGTGTAACACTCGTTCACAAAGGGAACATCATGAAATACACCGAAGGCGGTTTCCGCGATTGGGGTTATGAGTTGGCTGATACAGAGTTTGCGGAGCAAACATACTCTTGGGCAAAATGGGAAAAAACGAAAAAAGAGAAAGGCGAAGAAGCGGCTAATGCAGAACAAAAAGCGGCTTTGGCAAGTGGTAAAGTCTTGATTAAAGATGCGATTGCAGACATTGCTTTGCAACAAGTATTGACACGTCCGGAAGACTTTGATGTAATCGCTACATTGAACCTGAACGGGGACTATTTGAGTGATGCTTTGGCGGCTCAAATTGGCGGAATCGGAATCGCTCCGGGCGCAAACATTAATTATGTAACAGGACACGCCATTTTCGAAGCAACTCACGGAACAGCACCTAAATATGCTGACTTGGATAAAGTAAATCCGGGTTCAGTAATTCTTTCAGGCGCGATGATGTTTGAATATTTCGGATGGTTGGAAGCCGCTGAATTAATCCACAAAGGATTGGGCGCAGCAATTAACTCAAAACGCGTTACCTACGATTTTGAACGCTTGATGGAAGGCGCAACAGTGCTGAAATGCTCTGAATTTGGAGATGAAATCATCAAGAACTTTTAAGTAACACTCGTAAATCAAAATAAGAAAGCCACTTCAATGAAGCGGCTTTCTTATTTTACTGTATTTTTAAATGGTGCGGAAAAACGGGCAGGATTAATATTTCGGGACGTTCGGATCTATTTCATTTGCCCATGCGATAATTCCTCCTTCTAAATTATAGAGATTATCAAATTCATGGTTTTCTTCCAACCACTGAATGATACGCCCGCTTCGTCCGCCTCCTTTGCAATGCACAATTACTTTTTTCGTACGGCTGATTTTATCCACGTTGTCAGGCACTGTATTCAGCGGAATCAACTCTCCTTGCATATCCGCAATTTCATATTCGAACTGTTCGCGTACATCTATCAATTGAAAGTCTTCTCCTGACTCGCGCAATTGCTGTAATTCTTTTACTGTTATTGATTTCATGGTATATTGTTTTTCTTAGAGTTTTACAAATCTGCGATTAATCGAATTTTCATTTATACGAAAATGCAAGATATACATTCCCGAAGCTAAGCCGGCCGTTTGCAACAATATTTTGTCACCTTGTTGTTGCGAATTTACGGAAATGATTTGTCCTGCTACATTGTGTACGATTATCTCCGTTTTTTGATTGCCGATAGCTGATGACTCTAACGTCAAAACATCATTTGCAGGATTCGGATAAATACGCAAATCTATTGTAGTCGTTTCAGAAATTCCCGAAAAACAATTGCTCTTATCAAGCATAATAGCCGTATTTGCCGAGCAGCCCGTAGAGTCAGAAACGGTAAGGACGTATGTGCCTGTATCGCTCACCAAAATACTTTGTACCGAATCACCCGTATTCCACAGATAAACCAAGTTCCCTCCCACCGCTGTAAGTGTTGCTGTATCGCTTTTGCAAAGCGGTTGAAGAGATGTTTGAATTTCAGCATGAGGCGCAATAAAACTCAACACCACTGAATTGGAAGTCGCTATGCAGCCATTAGAATCTGTCGTCAAACAACGATATGTTCCGCTTTCTGTCGCTTGATATGAATTCGTTGCGGAACTAATCAAAGTCGAACCTCTATACCATTGATAAAAGAAATACATATCATCAAATGGATTTACCTCCATATAAATATCACTTCCGACACAAGCAAGATTCGTATCAACCGTCAATACCGATATAAATGGTTCTTGTTCCGTAACACACGATGCTTGCGCTGTAGCAGAACGAATCAAATCACCGGGCTCTTGGCCGAAACCAAGCGACAGATTGATGCCGATACTTGGCACTAAATGGCAATAGCTCATTACCGTTCCTTTGGTGGGTAGCGGCCCCGCACTGCAACTGCCTTCTGTGTAATCCGCATCAGCCGTTGGTCCGCACCAATCAATCGGTCCATTGTCCCACGCCCAACAGTTATGTGTATGCGGACTGGCAATATTGTGACCCGTTTCGTGACTCATCGCTTCAATATTCCATGAATACGTTGGAAAATTTTGAAAGGAGTTTGCTATGCCCACAAACGAAACAGGCCGGTTATTGCTGCACAACACGTCCAACCACGCAATGCCACCCAACCCTCCTGCACCGCTGGAAAGCAACTGTCCTAAATTTTCATTAATAGTGCTTCCACGTAACATGGTAAATCGGTCTAAGGCATCACCTGCATCAGTCGTAGAATAGCTGTCGGGAGTTGTCCAAACATAAATTTCAGAAATTTTCATGTTCACC
>JAEYZB010000234.1 GCA_023428205.1 Bacteroidota bacterium
AACAATTACCTATACGCTGAATTGCAAAGCCACAATATTAGCCATAGATGAAGCGCAACGCGAAAAAAACACCGATTTAGCAATCATGATTTCGGGAACAATTACAGACGCAAGCGGACGGACATTAAGCGGACAAACACCTGAAGCCTTTTACATTTCGGTGGCACACGCACGACCGTTTTCCGTGGGTTTGAATTGCGCTTTGGGAGCAAAAGATATGCGTCCGCACATTGAAACAATTTCCAAAACAGCGACTTGCTTGGTGAGCGCCTATCCGAATGCGGGTTTGCCGAACGAATTTGGCGGCTATGATGAATCACCCGAAACGATGACCGTGCAGTTGGAAGATTTTGCGAAAAGCGGTTTTGTGAATATACTTGGCGGTTGCTGCGGCACTACACCCGACCATATTCGCGCCTTTGCAGAAATGGCGAAAAAATATCCGCCACGAAAACCGACAAAACCCTTGCCGTTTATGCGTTTGAGCGGCTTAGAGCCATTGACTTTTACACCCGATTCCAACTTTATGAACGTAGGTGAACGCACCAACGTTACAGGTTCTAAAGCGTTTTTGAAACTGATAAAAGAAAACCATTTTGACGAGGCATTGACAGTGGCACAAGAGCAGGTGCAAAACGGTGCGCAAGTAATCGACATCAATATGGACGAAGGAATGATTGATGGCAAAGAAGCGATGACAAAGTTTCTGAACCTGATTGCTTCCGAGCCGGATATTGCGCGTGTGCCGATTATGTTGGATTCTTCAAAATGGGAAATCATTGAAGCGGGTTTGAAGTGCGTGCAGGGTAAATGTATTGTCAATTCTATTTCCCTGAAAGGTGGCGAAGCAGAATTTATCAAGCAAGCGAATTTGGTAAAAGAATATGGCGCGGCTGTTATCGTAATGGCATTTGACGAAAAAGGCCAAGCTGATACCTACGAACGCAGAATTGAAATTTGTGAGCGCGCATACAATATTCTGACAAAACAATTGGCGTTTCCAAGTGAAGACATCATTTTTGACCCGAACATTTTCCCTGTCGGAACGGGAATGGAAGAACACCGTCAAAATGCGATTGATTTTTTCCGTGCTACAAAATGGATAAAAGAAAATTTGCCGAACGCGAAAGTGAGCGGTGGCGTTTCCAACGTATCGTTTTCGTTTCGCGGAAACAATGCGGTGCGCGAAGCAATGCACTCGGCTTTCCTTTATCACGGCATCAAAAACGGAATGGATATGGGCATCGTTAATCCGAGTATGCTGGAAATTTACGACAACATTCCGAAAGATTTATTGGAGCACGTAGAAGACGTTTTACTTGATAGACGCGATGACGCAACCGAGCGACTTTTAGCCTTTGCGGAAACGATTAAAAAAAGCGGCAAGAAAGAAGACGCACAGGATTTGACATGGCGCAACGGCACAGTAGAAGAGCGTTTGGCGCACGCACTCGTGAAAGGAATCGTTACATTTATTGATGAGGATACTGAAGAAGCACGCGCGAAATACGGGCGACCGTTGCAAGTGATAGAGGGTCCGCTAATGGCGGGAATGAACATTGTGGGCGATTTGTTTGGTAGCGGAAAAATGTTTTTGCCGCAAGTGGTAAAATCTGCGCGTGTGATGAAAAAATCGGTAGCGTATTTAGAGCCTTATTTGAATGCCGAAAAAGCAGGAAGCGGAGGAAGTAATTCAGCAGGAAAAATTATTATGGCAACTGTAAAAGGGGATGTACACGATATCGGCAAGAATATTGTAGGTGTGGTGCTTGCGTGCAATAATTTTGAGATTGTGGATTTGGGCGTAATGGTTCCCGCAGAAAAGATTTTGGAACGCGCCAAAGAAGAAAATGCCGACATCATCGGGCTCAGCGGATTGATTACACCATCGTTGGATGAAATGGTTCACGTAGCGAGCGAAATGGAGCGTTTAGGACTTTCGCAACCGCTGATGATTGGCGGTGCAACTACCTCTAAAATTCATACAGCTGTGAAAATTGACCAGCAATATTCTGGCACAGTCGTTCATGTTTTAGATGCGTCCAAAAGCGTGGCGGTTGCGAGTCAATTATTGAGCAAAGCGCACAAAGAAAATTTCACAAAAAATTTAGGCGAAGAATACGAAGCAATGCGCGTGGCGCACGCCAATCGCAAAAGCGATGTGGAGTATATTTCGTTCGAAGAAGCGCGAAAAAACAAATTGCAAATTGATTGGGGAAAGGACAAACCCATTGCGCCAAAACAACTCGGGGTGCAAGTTTTTAATGATTATTCATTAGCAGAAATCAGTCAGTATATTGACTGGTCGCCATTCTTTTCTACTTGGGAACTGAAAGGTACATTTCCGCGTATTTTTGAAAACGAACGCTATGGCTCGGAAGCAAAAAAACTATACGATGATGCGCAAGCAATGCTTCAAAAAATCATTGCCGAAAAATGGCTGCAAGCGAATGCAATTTTTGGATTGTTCCCTGCCGCGAGTGAAAACGAAAGCGTGAAATTGTTTGATGAAAACGGGAAAGAATTTTCTGCGTTTCATTTCCTGCGTCAGCAAAGCAAAAAGCAAGGCGGAAACTTGTGTTTAGCCGATTACATTCAACCGCTTTCGGGCGAAAAACCGAATGATTATATCGGTGCATTTGCCGTAACGGCAGGAATCGGAATTGAGAAAAAGCTCGAAGAGTTTGAAAAAGACCACGATGACTATAATAGCATTTTACTGAAAGCCTTAGCAGACCGTTTGGCAGAAGCCTTTGCGGAACTTCTGCATCTGCGCGTACGCAAAGAGTTTTGGGGGTATGCACCCAACGAAAACTTGACGAATGAACAACTTATCCGAGAAGAATATCAGGGAATGCGCCCTGCGCCCGGCTATTCGGCTTGCCCCGACCACAGCGAAAAACAAACGATTTGGAAGGTGTTAGGTGTAGCACAAAAAGCAGGTATTCAACTCACGGAAAGTTTCGCGATGTACCCAACAGCAGCGGTCAGCGGTTATTATTTTGCGCTTCCGCAAAACTATTTTGGTGTCGGAAAAATATCGAAAGACCAAGTGGAAGCAGTGGCAAACGCGAAAGGAATTTCAGTTAGGGAAATGGAAAAATGGATTAGACCGAATTTGAATTATTGAAAGTAGTTTACAATGAAATCCTGCTCATTTTTTCTCACCATTTCATTGTCAATTTTCCCTTATACTTGCAC
>JAEYZB010000254.1 GCA_023428205.1 Bacteroidota bacterium
CTGCTGTACCGGGGACTCCTGCTGTGCCGTTTACTCCATTCCCCCCTGCACCAGTAGTTACATTACAGCGTACAATATTATAGTTGCTGCAACCATTCAGGTAAATGCCATATACAGACGTTTGTGGAGTATTGGCGGCATCTACCTGAATCGTCAAATCCTGCAAGCGAAAGTTGGAAATGGCATTTCCCGCCAATCCCACCAAAGCATTGGCAACAGGAATTACATTGGAATTGTCTTTGTGAATAACAGAAGGCGTAGCATTGCTTTTTATCCATGTGGTCGCGTCAAAACCTCCCTCAATAGTGGTATTGCTTACAAGCTGTAGAGGTTGGACAATATTGTATGTTCCGGCTGCAAGCCAAATGCGGTTGTATGAACCGGTTGCCAAGGTTAGCGCATACGTTAAATTTGCAGGGTTGGCTCTCGTTCCGGCCGCTCCTGAACTTGCACCTGTCGGGGTTACATAAATGAGTCCGCAAGATTGTGCGAATAAATCATTGCACAAGGTTAGGCTTAATAATAGCGCAACAAAATACGTTGGGGTCTTCAACATAGTTCAATAATTGGTTTGGCGAATAAAAATACAACAAAAAACGACTCTTGTTTTTATAGAAACATGAACTAAAGAGGAGTAAACGAACCTTTTTGTTGCAAGCCCTATTTAAAATCACAATGTGCGCACCTTCTCCCAAATTTCCGGCAACTTTCTGATAAGCGCAATTTGACGCGCAAACGTGCGCGCTTCATCCGTTGGAATGCCGAGATACGTTTTATTGGGCTCCAATGATTTTGCTACCGCAGAAGTCGCCATCACCACCACATTATCGCCAATTTCAATATTTTTATTCACCGCAACTTTCCCATAGAGCGTTACGTTATTCCCCACTTTCGTGTTTCCTGCGATACCGACTTGCCCTGCAAAAATGCAGTGTTTGCCGACTTTCACATCGTGTCCGATATGTACTTGGTCGTCAATTTTTGTTCCCTCGCCAATACGTGTTTCGCTGGAAACGCCTGCGTCAATCGTACAGCCTGCGCCAATTTCCACGTTGTTTTCTATCACCACTTTTCCTGCCGTGTGCATTTTTTCGTACCCTTTTGCAGAACGTTTGTAATAAAAAGCGTCTGAACCAATCGTAGTGTTAGCATGGATTATCACGTTATCGCCAATTTCAGAATAGGGATAAATAACCGCACTTGGATGAATGACACAATTATTTCCAATCACCACATTTTCGCCCACAAAAGCGGTCGGAAAAACAAAGGTGTTTTCTCCAATTTTTGCCGTTTTCCCGATGTTTGTTTGCTGCCGAATTTCAGGTTGATATTTCTTGGCGATAGCATTATAAATTGCAAAAGGATTTTCGTGATAGAGCAATGTTTTCCCTTCGGGAACGTCTGTTTTTTTATTGATGAGAACTACGGAAGCGGAAGAAGCCAACGTAGAAGCATAATACTTTTCGTGATCAACAAATGTAATGTCGCCCGCTTGCACGTTGTGAATTTCATTCAGTCCGCGCACCTCGGTTTGCGCATTACCTAAAATTTCGCAACCAAATTCTTGGGCGATGGCGGAGGCGGTTGTTGGGTTTTTAAAAATCATTTTTAAAAAATTAAATAGTAGCAATCACTTTCAGCTCAATCGCAATAGGAGAAGGTAATGACAACACTTCTACCGTTGTTCGCGTTGGTTGATTTTCTTTAAAATACTCGGCATACAAACGATTGTAGGTTGCGAAATCGCGTTTCATATTTGTCAGGAAAACTGTTACGTCCACAATATTTTCCCAAGAGCTTCCGCCTTCTTCTAAGGCTGTTTTCACGTTCTTAAATACGGAATGCACCTGTGCTTCAAAATCAAACTCCAGATAGTTTCCGTACTTGTCTAATTTCAGTCCGGGAATATTATCCGTGCCTGCTTCGCGTGGTCCGATGCCGCTCACAAACAACAAATTTCCTGCGCGTTTCGTCATTGGATATAAACCCATTGGTTTTGGTAGCTTTTCGCTCATAGTGGAAGTGCTTTTCTTTAAGCAATACTAAGGATTTTTGAGAAATGAAAGAATGAAAGAAAAACCACAGAGGCACAAAAAAACACAGAGAAAAGAAATTGCGACTTTATGCCCTCTGTGCCTTTGTGATTAAAAATAGTGAACGATAGGATAGTGGAGAGATTTAGTAAACTGTACAATTTTGCAAACGTTGTTTACAAAATGAAAAGCAGAAATAAAGGAACATTCCAAAGAAAGCTCACTTTTGAACGAAATGGAAAATGTAGAGCCGAAAAAAACGCGCGCACGAAAAATTGCCGAATCGGGCGCGGAAGAAACTTCTAAAACAAAACGCGTGACTAAAAAAGAAGAAACAACCGAAGAAGAGGTAACACCCAAATGGTGGAATGACGGACGGCTAAGCAAAACGACAGGATTATTCTTGTTGTTGTTTTCGTTGGTTGTTTTCGCTGCCATCACCTCGTATTTTTTCACGGCATTGGACGACCGCTCGGAGGTGGCGAACCGCACAGCCACCGCACTCGCTGACGGTAGTGTGAAAGTGAGCAACAGCATGGGGCGTTTGGGTGCGGTGTTAGCGCATGTTTTAGTAGATAAGCTTTTCGGGTTCGGAAGCTATATTATCGGGCTGTTGTGTTTCGTTACGGGATTCAATTTGTTTTTCGCCACAAAA
>JAEYZB010000118.1 GCA_023428205.1 Bacteroidota bacterium
GTGTGCCGCTGACAACCGCTTTGCCGTTTTCTTCGCTTACTTGTGCATCAAACTTGGCCGGCTTTGTAATTCCTTTAATGGTCAAATCTCCTGCCAAACCATTTTCGCCTTTTTGAAATGTCAGAGAGGCAGTCGGGAATTCCGCTATGTTGAAAAAGTCAGGAGACTCTAAATGTCCTTTCAATTTTCCATTCCATTCCGGATCTGTCAAATCAATTACGACAATGGTTGTCAAGTCGATAGTTGCCGTTCCGCTAGAGAGCGCACCGTTTTCTACTACGAAAGAGCCTTCTTTCAGTTTCACGGTTCCATTGTGTTCACCCGTTACTTTTTTACCGAACCATTGAACCTTTGATGAGTCTGTATCAACATTGAAAGTTCCTGAAATTGCAGCAACTTCAGTAGCTTCTTCTTTTGCTTTCGGAGTGCAAGCAGTCAAAAATCCCGCACCCAGTACGGCAAATGTCATAATTTGGAATGTTACTTTTTTCATAGCATTTAAAATTTATAGCGCAAGATAAGAAAGTTTTCTCTCGGTTTCTGTGCCGGCTACACTATGCCTTATTGCTGAATTTATTTAGGTTTGCGCCCGTAATGGGAAAGATAAACGTAAAAACAGACGAAGAGGCGGCAATTATCAAAGCGAATGGTTTGATTTTGGCAGGAGCAATTGCTACCGTGGCGAAAGAAATCAAGGCGGGTGTAAATGGTTTGTATTTGGATAAGCTCGCGGAAGAATATATTCGCGATAATGGCGGTACACCATCATTTAAAGGACTCTACGGATGTCCGTCTTCTATTCTCATTAGTGTAAATGAAGATGTCGTTCACGGCATTCCGAATGCGCGTGTATATAAAGATGGCGACATTATTTCGGTGGACGCGGGTGTTTTTAAAAACGGCTTTCACAGCGATAGTGCTTATACCTTGGCGTTGGGCAATGTAGCTGAAGAAACCATGCAGTTGCTACGTACAGCTAAAGAGGCATTGTTTTTAGGTATTGCCGAAGCAAAAGCGGGCGCATGGACGGGCGACATCGGGTTTGCCATTCAAGATTATTGTGAGCGCAAACACGGCTACCGCTGTGTGCGCGAGTTGGTGGGGCACGGCATAGGAACCTCGTTTCACGAAGACCCGCAGGTGCCGAACTATGGCAAAAAAGGCAAAGGCGACAAATTACCTGAAAATTGTGTGATTGCGATAGAACCGATGGTCAATATGGGGCGCAAAGATGTATACACCAAAAACGATAATTGGACGATTGCTACGCAAGACCATAAACCTTCAGCGCACTATGAACACACGGTTTGCGTGAGAAAAAGCGGTGCAGAAATTTTGACTTCGTTTGCTGAAATAGAGGCTGCCATAAAAAACAACAAGGAACTGCAATTTGTGTAAACCGCAATTCCCTGTTGGAATATTTTTTCGCGAAAAGAATTTAGAATTTAATGACGAGCGGGCTGAACGGCTCATCGTTCATTACATATTTGCCCGATAGCGGTTGGCTGGATTCATCAGGAGTTAATCTCACATCCATATCTACAAACGCAATGTCTTTGCGAATTCGTTTGGGTGCAGAGGCATCATATCCATTCACTTTAAACACTAATTTGGATTTCGCATCTACTTTGCTTTTATCAATGGCTAAGGCGTAATTTCCTTTTTCGTCTACCGCAGCATTAATAATTCCTTCGCCTAACTGCGCAACATTCAACTTTGCATTGGCAATTGGGTTAGAAGAAGCCACGTCAATCAATCGTCCGGTAATGATAATCACATCGGGGTGACTCACTACGCTGTTCAGTACAGCTTGTGTGGCGGGAACTAATTTTCCGCTGAATTTACTTTGTGCGTTTACTGAAATGCCCGCTAACGCAAAAACAAGGGCGAAATAAAACCTTTTCATATAGTTATAATTTAAAAGATGACGTATCGAAGTTTAGGCTGTTGTGATGTGCAAATATAACGTAACCGTTCCCGTAAATACAAGTGTTTATGCGGAAATTGCAATGAACGAACGGGATGTTTAAGCGAACGATAGACGCATTATTTTCTATTAACAAACCGCTTCCGTGAACGGTCGTGTTTTCTCAATGAACCGTTTATAAGTAGCGAGATTCTTTGTCCTTTAATTTTCAAGATTCAATTATCAATCTATTAATTATTCTGTACTTTTACCGCAATAAAATTTACAATTATGTTGAACAAAAAAATAGAAAAGGCGTTGAATCGACAAGTGTTGCTTGAGGCTGAATCCTCACAATATTATTTAGCAATGGCTTCGTGGGCGGAAAATAACGGATATAATGGTGTAGCAAATTTCTTTTATATACATGCAGATGAAGAGCGTTTGCACATGCTAAAGTTGATTAAGTATGTCAATGAGCGTGGTGGGAGAGCGGAAATTGCGGCTCTGCCGAAAGCCGATACGAATTTCTCTTCGCTGCAAATAGTATTTCAAAGTTTATTGAAACACGAAATAAATGTTTCCAGTGAAATCAATGACTTAATTGAAATTTGTCTGAAAGAAAAAGACTACACCACACACAACTTTTTGCAGTGGTATGTTGCCGAACAAATAGAGGAAGAAGCATTAGCCCGAAACATTTTGGATAAACTCAATCTGATTGGTTCGGATAAAGGTGGATTGTATCTTTTTGACCGTGATTTGGCGGGCTACAAACCGGCTTCTGCCGGGGCAAATAAAGGAAACGCATAAAACGACCTCATTTTTTCGTACCACTTCAAATGGATGCAAAAAACGAGCAGATGCAAAAATCCCGCACAATTTTTGTGCGGGATTTTTATGTATTATCACAAATGGTCAAAAAAAGCGAGCAAGGTTCACTCGTTTTTTGCTTCTGAAATAATCAACGTGGAAGGAATATCCGAGAGCCACAGGCTTTTGTTCTCAATGTTTTTCTTCCAGCTTTCTAAACTGATGAGCATTAAATCTTGCTCGTGCAAGAAATTTTTTTCAATTGCTTTTTGACTTTGCAGCGTAATGTGGTTCGGAGTATTTTGCTCTATTGCGCGAATTTTTTCTTTTGCTTCCGCATTATTTTTTATTTGCCCCTCCGCATCAAGCGCGATAATCTGTGCGCCTGTATTGTGAATTAGCTTTTGCGCATACGGAATTAGAAAACGATCTTTTTCACTAAACAATGGAATAAAAACGCGCTCTGCTTTCGTGAAGTTTTTATCCATTAGAACGCCCACCGGTACTTGCGATTTGGAAAGTATCTGTTTTGTTTGTTCATCAAAAAGGGTTTCTTTTCCTATAATCGTGTTCAGCAATTTTTCAGGGTTGATAATTCGTGTGGTGAAGCCGAGCAGCTTTCCCAATAAACTTCCTTCGTAAATAGATTGCGGAAGTCCGATTAGAAGTAAATCGTAATCGCCTTTATTGGCTACATTGGTTATTTCATGGTCTATATCCGTAGCTGCTTTAAACAATGTAGTGATTTTCTGTTTCAGATGTGTGGCTTCTTCCACCACAGGCTTGAAACTTTCTTTCTCAAAATCATCTATATCGTAGTTCGGCAATTCGCTCACAGGCGGAACATACAGCGCGGTAATTACTGCGTTATCGTGCAGCTTTTTTGTCAGGCTGTTCGCCAGTTTCAATAATGCTTTGCCTGCTTCAGGTTTGCCGAACGAAAACAGAATTTTGTATTTACTAATCGTTCTGATTTCCTTGGGAATTTCTTCGCTTTCTGATTTAAAAATGCGATTGATTAGATCCAAAACAGGGCCGGTCATAAAGGTTGTTGTCAGAGCCATAATTACCATCATGGAAAACAGCTCCACACTCAATACTCCCAAATCAAAACCAATATTCAGTACAACTAATTCCATCAGGCCTCGGGTGTTCATCAGTGCGCCAATGCTCAAACTGTCTTTCCAGTTTTGTCCGACAAATTTTGCCGCCAATGCGCTTCCAATAAATTTTCCGGCAACGGCTACCACAATGATAACGCCTGTTATTGCCCACAAATAGGGTTCATTCAGTAATCCGATTTGCGTCCTTAATCCGGTAAATACAAAAAATAGCGGCAGCAATAAGACTAAGGCAATGTCTTCTATTTTTTCAATAAAAAGATTTCTGAATTTTATGTTTTCAGGCATAATTGCACCCGCCATAAATGCTCCAAACAGCGCGTGAATGCCGATGATTTCAGTAGCGTAAGCGGAAACAATAAGCATCAGAAAAAATATGGCAACAATTTGTTTGCTCAAACTTTCTTTTGTGGAATAAAGATCGCCAATACGTTTTAGGAATGGACTCACTACATATATCATCAAAGCAATGTAAGTAAGTGCTAATGCGATAGTGAAAATGGTGCTTGTAAATGACCCCGCTTTTACAATCGCAATAACAGCCGCCAATATGCACCAAGCGGTAATATCATCGGCTGCGGCACAAGTGATAACGATTGCGCCTAATTTCGTTTTTTGAATGTTGCGTTCCTGTACAATTCTTGCTAATACAGGAAAAGCCGTGATGCTCATGGCAATTCCCATAAATAAACTGAATGACAAAAACTGTACGCCCTCGGGTGCAAACGATAGATAAATAAAATAGGCTAATCCAATTCCTAATGTAAAGGGAACAATAATGCTTGCGTGACTGATTACGATAGCGTCTTTGGCTTTGTTTTGCAGTACTTTTAAATCCAATTCCATACCCACAATGAACATGAAAAGGATTAATCCGATTTGACTGAGAAATTGCAAATTTCCCAGCGATTGTTGAGGGAAAAAGGTTGCTGAAAACTCAGGGAAATACAGTCCCACCAATGACGGACCTAAAACAATTCCTGCAATCATTTCGCCTATTACAGTGGGCTGTCCGATTTTGGAACATAGCCAGCCGAATATTTTCGCGACAACAATAATGGTGGCAATTTGCGCCAGTAAAAGAGCTAAAGGATGCTGTATATTATGCGCTAAAGAATCTACAAAATCAGCCCATTGGCTTTTCTCAGAAATAAAAACGGCAATATTTTTCCCATGCTCCAATCTCGCACCCAGTATAATAAGCCAATACATTAAGGCGGAAAAAACGCCAATGAGACCGGTATAAAAAATACCGTTTTTATACTTTTTCATCTATTGTTTTCCCTTTTTAAGGTTAGTTATCTGAGCCTTTCTATCGCTAAAGATTGATTGTCGTAAGTCGGTCGAAATATTGCTCATGGGGCGAATCTAAAATAAAAAAGAGGACTATTGCAAGTCCTCTTTTTTAATATCAATTGTCAATTTTTATTCCACTACCACCGGAAATTCTACTTCCACATCGGTATCACCCGGTTCGTAGGTTCCGTCTTTCACACCTGGTTGGTGGCGTAAGGTGATTTTAATCGTGCCTGTTCCTGCATTGCTTGTTTGCCATGTCGAAAGCAAGCCGATTGGTAAATTATGCGAATCGTGGTCAGTGATTGTA
>JAEYZB010000127.1 GCA_023428205.1 Bacteroidota bacterium
GTGGTACACATGAGTGCCGGTTATGCAGCTTTGGCGGGCGCAATATTTCTTGGGCAGCGTCATTCATTTGGTGATAACAAACACACAGAGCCGGCAAATATTCCGTATGTTTTACTTGGCACCGGAATGCTATGGTTCGGTTGGTTCGGGTTCAATGCCGGTTCGGCACTTGGTGCTAATACGCAAGCTGTTCAAGCGTTCGCAACTACAATCGTTGCTTCTGCAGCAGCCATGATGACGTGGATTTTCTTCGATGCAGCGCGTGGCAAAAAAGTATCTGCTTTGGGCGCATGTATTGGTGCCGTGGTGGGTTTGGTAGCGATTACACCTGCCGCAGGCTTTGTATCTGTTCCACACAGCATTTTCATTGGTTTTATTGCAGCGATTATTTCCAATTTGGCAGTACGGGCGAAAAATAAATCAAATTTAGATGATACGTTAGATGTGTTCCCTTGCCACGGAGTAGGTGGAATTGTCGGAATGATTTGCACGGGCATTTTTGCAAAAGACGTGGGCTTGATTTATGGTGAAACGACTACGTTTATGTATCATCTGCTCGCTCTTGCCATTGTCACGGTGTATGCATTTGGCGGCTCCTATTTGCTGTATATCATCAGCGATAAAATTGTGCCGATGCGCGTTTCGCACGAAGAAGAAAAACTCGGGTTAGACATTTCACAACACGGAGAAAGCTACGGACGAAAAGTGAATCCGAGCGAGGCTATATCGTAACTGTCAATATAAAGTGGTGTAAAAAAACGAGCAGGATTTGTATCTGTTTCGTAATTCTTGATTTTTAATTCTTAATTCGCTTCCTAAATTCGCAATTGAATGAAGAAGCCACTTTTAATCTCCTGTCTTTTCTTTGGTAAAATTCACGCCCAAAGCGATGTGACTCGCAAGGTTATTCCAATGATTGCCGATGCACGTTTTGATGAAGCCGACACCTTTTTGGATTCTGTTTTAAAACAAAACCCGAAAGAAGTGGACGCTATCATGATGAAAGGGAATGTACTTTTGAACCGACATTTACTCGCCAAAAAACATCGTCCGATTTTCTCGAATTTAGATGAAGATATTTTATCGCAAGATGCGCCAACACTCTCGCAACCGCAACAAATTCCCGATAAAAACATTGCGGATAGCGTGGCGCGGTTATGGCAAAAAGCATTGCGTTTAGACACTTCCCGTACAGACATTAATATGGGACTTTGCACGCTGTATGGAATGAGTTTGCAAACGGACAATTTGATAAAGCAATTGCCGAAACTGAAAGCCGTTTCCAAGCGAGGCGATGAAACCGCCTATTTAATGGAAGATTATGCGCGTCTTCTGCGCGAACGCGGGAAAATTGCCGATGCCAACCGTGTGTTTGCAAGCATTGTGTTGCTCTATCCGAAAATGATTGAAGTGAAGAGCGACTGGGCAGCGGAATATATGCACACAGATGACCTGAAAAATGCACTCGCGAAAGCCAATGAGGTACTCGCTGCGGGCATTCCTGACGAACAGGTTTTTGCGAACCTCACCGATATTTTTGTGTATTCGAACCGCCCGGATTTGGCCCTCAAAACCTTTGAAAAACATGGCCAAAAGGACACTTCGTTCCGCTACGCAGGAATTTATGATGCGTTTTACCGTTTCGCGAAAAACGACACAACTTGGAAGCAAAAAATGAAAGCGCAGATTGCCAATCCGCTATTTGCACAAGACACCAATGATATTGTGAATTTAGCGCGTTTTGCGGTTGATACTGCCTATCATGAAAAGGACTATAATTCCAACTTTAGTTTGTTGGTTGCGCCTTTAAATACGTTTAGCTCGTGGGCAGTGCTGACACGCGGAGCAACCCTATTTCCTGACTCAGCATACTGGCATTTGATGTTAGGCGAATTTTATATGATAGGTAAAAACTATACGAAGGCGAATGAACATTTTGCAAAAGCTATTTCGCTGCCGATTGACGGACAGACAAAAGACGATGCCAAAATCATTCACGCTTTTTCGCTTTACAAAGCAGGAAAATATACGGAAGCTACTCCCCTTTTCCGCCAAATTGCAGGGGAAGACAATCTCTATAAGCACCAAGCCGCGCTATACTTTCTCGGCAAAATGAATCCTGCAGGGAACGATTGGAAAGAATTGGCAAAAGAAGAACCCGTGTCTAAATATGCGAAAATGGTGAAATAAAAATCCACCTCGTTTTTTCACACCATTTGCCTATCATTGTCAATTCGTAATTTTTAATTCGTAGTTGATTTGGCCGGTCTTTATCTCCATATTCCTTTTTGCAAACACGCTTGTAATTACTGCAATTTTTACTTTGTTACATCACTTGCGAAAAAGGAAAATTATGTGCAGTCACTCTTGCGCGAAATCGAACTCAGTAAAGAATACTTGCAAGGTGAAACTCTTGAAACCATTTACTTTGGTGGCGGTACGCCTTCTCTCCTTTCCCAAAATGATTTAGAGCAAATCTTTGAACAAATCGCGAAATTTCATCATTTGGATTTGAAAGAAGTAACCCTCGAAGCGAATCCTGATGATTTGAGTTTCGAAAAACTAAAAGCTCTGAAAGAAACACCTATCAACCGTTTGAGTATTGGCGTGCAGTCGTTTTTTGATGCCGACTTGCAGTTTATGCATCGAGCGCATACTGCCGAAGAAGCCGAAATGGTCGTAAAAAACGCACAGGATTTCGGTTTTACGAACCTCACGATTGATTTGATTTACGGCACACCACATTTGACAAACGAAAATTGGCTGTTCAATCTGAATAAAGCAAAAGAATTAGGCGTACAACATCTTTCGTGCTATGCTTTGACGGTGGAGCCGAAAACAAAACTGCATCGACAAATACAAAAACGCGAAGTCCCAAAACTCAATGACGAAAAGACTTCTGCGCAATTTGATTTGCTGATGGATTTTGCGCAGGAAAATGATTTTCAGCATTACGAAATTTCCAATTTTGCCCAAGGGGGCTACATCGCGCAGCACAACAGCAACTATTGGAAAGGCGCAAAATATTTAGGACTGGGCACTGCAGCACATTCCTACAACGGCAATGCCCGCAGATGGAATATCGCAAACATCAACACCTACATTTCCGAAATTGGAACGGGTAAAATTCCATTTACGGAAGAAATTTTAAGCGAAACGGAAGTAACGAACGAATACCTGATGACTTCGCTCCGAACCATGTGGGGTTGCGATTTTTCGCGTCTGAATCCGTTACATATTTCACAAATTTCGGAATCCTTGAAAACGATAAATCCTGCATTTTATACTTTTACAAACGGTACGTTGATATTAACTCGCAATGGAAAACATTTTGCCGATTATATTGCGTCCGAACTCTTCATTGTCTAATTGTCAAATCGTTAAATTGTCTAATTAATATGGCTCTTATTCGACCTTTCCGCGCTGTGCGCCCCCAACAAAATTTGGCTTCAGAAGTGGCTTCACTTCCCTATGA
>JAEYZB010000150.1 GCA_023428205.1 Bacteroidota bacterium
ACCGATAAATTGATTGCACTGGGGCGCGAAGGAAAAGCAAAAGGCGCAGGCTTTTACGAATATCCACAAGGTGGCAAAAAACATTTGTGGAGCGAACTGAATACGCTTTTCAATACGAAGTTTTCAAAAGAACCGCAAGACGACACGGAATTGCAAGAACGTTTACTTTTCATTCAGGCGATAGAAACCGTGCGCTGCTTGGAAGAAGGCGTGCTGCGTTCGGTAGCAGATGCGAATATCGGTTCTATTTTCGGTTGGGGCTTTTCGCCATTCAAAGGTGGAACATTACAATACATAAACGACTACGGTTTGAGCCCATTCATCAAACGCGCTGGCGAACTGCACGCTAAATATGGCGAGCGTTTCGCGGTGCCAAAACTCTTGGTGGAAATGGAGAAAGAAGGAAAAGGATTTTAAAGAATATGCTCGTTTTTTCCACCCATTTGAAATGGTCTGAAAAAACGAGGAGGATTGACCAACTGTCATTTATCCGTCATAAACAGATAAGCGAAAAACACTCCGCGAAACATTTTTAGCTTTGTGATGCTATGAATACACGCATTTTGCTGGTCGAAGATGAGGAAACGCTCCTTCATGCTATCAAACTCAATTTGGAGTTGGAAGGCTACGAAGTGGAAACTGCTGAAACGGGCACCTTAGCCGTAAAAAAAGCCGAAGAACAGCATTTTAATTTACTGATTTTAGATGTGATGCTGCCGGAATTAGACGGCTATGAAGTGTGCCAAAAAATTCGTTTGGCAGATAACGACACGCCCATTTTGTTTCTCACCGCCCGCAACTCTGATGAAGATAGAATTATGGGTTTGAAATCGGGCGCGGACGATTATCTGGTGAAACCGTTTAATTTAGAAGAACTGCTATTGCGGGTGAAAGTATTGGTGCGACACAGTTTGAAAGGCACGGTTCACGAAGCCGAAATGCAGGTCTATAAATTTGGCGGCAACGAAATCAATTTTGTGAATTACTTCGCGCAAACACACAACGGGGAAACCATAGAACTTTCCAAAAAGGAAACGGCTTTACTGAAACTGTTAGTTGACCGCAAAAACACGGTGGTTTCGCGCAATCAGATTTTGCAATACGTTTGGGGATATGACATTTATCCGTCCACCCGCACGATTGACAATTTCATTTTGTCGTTCCGAAAATATTTTGAGAAAGACCCGCGAAATCCTGTGTATTTTCAATCAGTTCGCGGTGTGGGATATAAATTCACAGAATAAAAAAAGGGCGAATTCAATTCGCCCCGACTATTACTTCATATTATGGAAGACAAATGTCACATCATCGTCTTCTTCCAATCGGTCGATTAATTTAATCACTTCTTCTGCCTGCTCGTCTGTTAATCCCTCTTTGTAGAAATCAGGGATTTTATCGTAAGTCGCTTCTACTACTTCAATTCCTTTTGCTTCCAGCGTTTTCGACAAATTTCCAAAGTCATTGAAATCGGCATAAGCCCAAAGCAAATCATCTACTTCTTCCAATTCCGTCAAGCCACCATCAATCAATTCAAATTCCAATTCTTCAATATTGTAGCTTCCTTTATTAAATTTGAACAAGGCTTTTTTCTTGAACATATATTCCACCGCACCGCTGTTTCCAAGTGCGCCATTCAGTTTATTGAAATGCGTGCGAAGATTGGCAACTGTACGTGTCGGATTATTGGTAGCAGTATCTACCACCACCGCCACTCCGTGCGCTGCATAGCCTTCGTACGTCACTTCTTCAAAGCTTTCCGCATCTTTTGATGAAGCCTTTTTAATCGCATTGTCTACGCGTTCCTTCGGCATATTTACGCCTTTCGCATTCACAATACATTGACGTAAACGAGAATTCGTTTCAGGATTTGGACCTGCTTCTTTCACAGCGATAGCAATGTCTTTTCCGATTCGTGTAAACGCTTTCGCCATTGCGCCCCAGCGTTTCATTTTCCGTTCCTTGCGATATTCAAATGCGCGACCCATAGTTTGAAGTTTATAAAGTTTGAAAGTTCATAAAGTAAAAAGTATTTCTACTCTATTTTGCAATGCGAAAATATAAATGAAAATCAGATTGTGTAAATTCCTATTCGGTCAAACGTGTTCGTTTTTTCGAACCACTCCTACCCAGCTAAAAGCAGAAAGTTTATAAAGTGAAGAATAAAATCGTCCTTCTACTTTTTGCTTTATGAACTTTATGAGCTTTTCACTCCATTCCTGCTCGTTTTTTCCGACCACTTCATTGACAATTAGAATTGTACTGCCAACTTCACATTTACCCTGCGATTGGTGAGGTAATTCGGCACCGCATATTGATTGTTGTAAAAGTCTTTTATCCAATCGTAAGAAACCACGTTGCTGATACCGAAAATATTCAGCACATCCACGCTCAGCCAAACGGATTTAATTCCTTCCGAGACTTTCGTTTTCTTTTTTGCCCATTTCGGATTCCACAACTGCCCCGCGAAACCGGCATCTACACGTCTGTAAAACGGAATGCGAAAATCATTGGAGAAATAATTTTGGTCAGGCGCTTTCATCGGTATTCCGGAACCAAAGGTGAGCAACAAGTTCAAACGAATAAAGGGAAACTTCGGAATGTAATCCTGAAAATAGAGATTGAACATAACCCGTTGGTCGGTTGGGCGCGGCTGCCAACCAACATTCTGATAGGCTGTGTCGCGCACTTGGTCGCGATTGTTTGCATTTATCACTTGAATTTGATTGCCTAAAGAATCGAAATAAATTGCTTTGTTTGAACCGTCAATTTGGTTATACGAACCCATTACCGACACGCTAATCCACGACTCCAAACCTTCTGCCAATTGGCCGTTTAAGCGCATATCTATTCCCGTAGCGAACCCTTTTGCCGAATTTGTGCCGTAATAGCGAATCAGCACATTACTATATTCATACGGCACTAAATCCCAAAGATATTTTCCGTAAACCTCCGTAGCAAACAAAAACGGGCGTTTCCAAGCAGTAAACGCATAGCTCATTCCCGCAACCACTTGTGCTGATTTTTGGGAACGTAAATTGGTGTTTACAGTACCGTCCAGCGCGCGCATTTCACGATAAAATGGCGGCTGATAATACAAACCACCTGAAAGCGTGAACACCAAGTCAGCCTTCGTTTTCGGTTTAAAGGAAAACTGCACGCGAGGCGTAATAATCGGTTCTTTATTTACATCCCAATACTGAAAACGCACACCGTAATTAAACGTTACTCGGTCATCTTTTCCGATTCGCCAAGTGTCTTGAATGAACGCGGTTACACGGTTTGAATTGAGGGAAAATTTGCTTTTCAAAACTCTATCCATCGAAATCACTCCGCCTGTACCCATCATCGAGTCGCCATAAAACGTTTTGTCGTCTTGAAAATATGGCAGAGAATAACCCGCAGAATCGAGCATTGACCATTCGTTCAGTCGGTCATTCAGTTGCTCGTGTTTATAATCTACGCCCCACATCACGGTGTGTTTCCCCGCCACCCAAGTGCCTCGCAATGCGACAAAATAAATGTTCGTTTTTAGTTCGTTGCGCGCATAATCATGAATTCCGCCATAGCCGCTGAACGATTTAATTTTCCCGTAATCCGATTTACCGGGGTCCATTTCCACATCGCCAATGCGATAGTCGGTAATGATGTCATATCGCTCTTGTTCGCTATTGTTGTAAACCGAACCGAGCAATTTCAGCTTTACATTTTCTTTTGGAAAAAAATTGAGCGAAAGTCCATTCATTAGCGAACTGTATAAATCATTTTCACTTCCCTCAAAGGCCATTTCCAACTGCTTCACGTCTTGAATACTGCCAAACTTGGTAGAGCGCGTATCGGGAGCAAAAAAGAATTTATTTCGCGCATAATTGCTGATTAATTCCAGCGACCATTTTTCATTAATCAGATAAGTCGCGAAAAGCTGAAAATCCAAAAAGTTCGGATTGTATTGCCCTTTCGTGTCCAAACTGCTGATGAGATACTGACTGTTTTTCTGGCGAAAACCTGCGACAAATGTGAAACGTTTTGATTTATCGCAGCCTTCCAAACTTGCCGAAAAACCCATGAGCGAAGCGGAAAACGAACCCGCCCATTTTTTCGGGCGTTTATAACTCACGTCCATCACCGATGACATTTTATCGCCATACTGCGACTGAAATCCACCCGAAGAAAATTTGATACCGCTAATCATACTCGCGTTGGGAAACGACAAGCCTTCTTGCTGTCCAGAGCGCATCAAATATGGGCGATACACTTCAAATCCATTTACATAAACCAAGTTTTCATCAAAGCTTCCGCCACGCACCGAATAGTTTGCACTGAGCTCATTAGCTTTGGAAAATCCGAGCGTTTGTGCCGCTAAAAACGTTTCGATGCTTCCGCCACCGGCATCGGGCAGAAGTTGATTATCCACTTTCACATCGCTCATGCTCGCCTGTTCGCGCGAGGATTCACTCGTGACGGCAATTTCTTTCAATACATTTTCTTTGCTCTCCAACGACAGATTCAATTCCGAAACCTCCTCGTTTTTTAGCACCATTTGCTTTTCAAATGGTTTTATATTCAAGGAAGAAAAAACAATTGTAACCGTTTTATTCGCGGGAATTTTCAAAGTATAATGTCCTTTTTCGTCAGACTGTGTAGCGAGTTCCTGCTGTTCTTTTACGGCAATGGTTACAAAGTCCAAGGGTTTGCCTTTAGCGTTTTTCAAAGAGCCTTTTAAAGTCGCGAAATCCTGTGCAGAAGCAATGGCAAACAGCAAACAGCAAAGAATAAACAAGAATAACCGTTTACTCATAACTGACAACTGACAACTTTTTTTCATCATTGGATTTTCTTAAACGCGCTTCGCTCTTATTTATTGTCGCTTTTCAATTGGCGAATTACGGAAAGCGGTTCTTTCGCGCCAAACACCGCACTGCCCGCCACAAGAACATTTGCTCCGGCTTCTTTCACCTGTGCGGCATTTGCAGGCGTTACGCCACCATCGACTTGCAAGCGTGCAGATGATTTCGTTTTCGCAATCAACTCTTTCGCTTCGCGGATTTTATCCAAAGAATACGGAATAAATTTTTGCCCGCCAAAACCGGGGTTCACCGACATTATCAAAATCAAATCCAATAAGTGCGCAATAGGAGCAAGCACCGAAACAGGTGTTGCCGGATTGAGTGCCACACCCACTTTCAAGCCTTCTGCTTTTATCTGCTGAATGGTAGAATCCAAATGCACATTTCCCTCATAATGCACCGTGAGCAAATCCGCTCCTGCATCTTTAAATTGTTTGATGTAGCGTTCCGGTTTTTCAATCATCAAATGTACATCCAAAAACTTTTTCGTGTGTTTGCGAATAGCTGAAAGCACTGGAAAACCAAAGGAAATATTCGGCACGAAAACGCCATCCATCACATCAATGTGAATCCATTCCGCTTCACTATTATTCAGTAATTCAATGTCGCGCTGCAAATTTGCAAAGTCCGCACTTAAGACCGATGGGGAAATGATTACGTTACTCATTGCGCGAAGATATTCGTTAATTTTAAAATGTTAAACCTACTCTTCTTTAAGTTTTAAAATTAAATTTATGACTCCTTCAAATGCTGAAAACAATTGTTTGTCTGTTGGTTTAAAAATATCATGAATACTATCATTTCGTGCTTCAATAAACGATTGCGCAAGAGTATAATCAGCCCCTCCAATCATTCTTTGTTTCTTTACCCATTCCAATTTTTGTTTTATAGGGATGTATTTAGGCTTCCCATTTTTTTCATATTCTATTGGATTATGCTTTTCATATATCAAATTAACTGCAATTTCAATAGTTCGCAGTATCATAATGTAACAGGCTATATTCATTCCATTGATATAGCAGTTATACGCTTCTTTTAAATTATCCGCAATATCTTCAGGATAATCTTTAAAATCTTGATATAGCTTTTCTGATTGTAATTTCTTCAACCGTTTTTCAAAATTTCTTGTTGTCGGTTTCCACTTCTTATGATATTGAACAAATCCTTGAAGTTTACATTGTGTACGAATCAAGAGTTCCGCCAGCTTCCACGCATCCTTTGTTTGATGTAGAAGTTTTTCCTTTTCTATATTGACCTTGTCGTATTCTGTTTTACTTACAACATTAACACCAAGCAGTGTACCTAGTGCTTTAGTAAAATCTTCAGCACCCTTTTGTCTAATCCGAGCCATTTCTGCCTCATGTTCTTTGCCTATTGCGTACTTATTCTCCGTTGCCATACTTATCGCAAGATATGTTATTTTAAATAGTTCTCAAACAGTCTTGTTTATGGACTTCCAAGTTTTCTTATTATTGCATTATGGACACAAAAATCAAGTCGCTCATCGCTGAATCAATTGCCGTAAAAACGCTCGTTTTGAATGACGAAATCTTGCGCAAAAAAATAGCCGATTCCGCGCAAAAAATTACAGAAGTTTTTCGCAACGGAGGCCGTGCTTATTTCTGCGGAAATGGTGGCAGCGCTGCCGATGCACAGCATTTGGCGGCAGAATTTACCGGTCGATACTATAAAGACCGCGAACCGCTTCCTGCCGAAGCGCTACACGTAAACACTTCATTTCTCACGGCTGTAGCCAACGATTATTCCTTCAATGAAGTGTATCAGCGTTTGATAAAAGCGCAAGGTCGCTCGGGCGATGTCCTGATTGGGCTTTCTACTTCAGGCAATTCACCCAACATTATTTTGGCTCAGGAAGAAGCGCGCAAACGAGGACTGTTTGTGATTTCGCTCACAGGAGAAACAGGCGGGAAAATGAAAGAAAGCGCGGACATTCTGCTAAATGTTCCAAGCAAAAATACACCCCGAATTCAAGAATCACACATTTTGATTGGACATATTATCTGCCAAATCGTGGAAGAAAACTTGTTCCCGTAATTTTATGCCGCGAACAACTGAAATAAACACGGCTATTATACTCGCTGGCGGCTTCGGAACACGCTTGCAGAAAGTCGTTTCCGATGTGCCGAAACCCATGGCTCCCATTCGCAACAAACCATTTTTGCATTATCTTCTCACGAGTTTACAAACTCAAGGAGTGGATAAAATTGTATTTTCCACAGGTTATTTACACGAAAAAATTGAATCTTATTTCGGCAACAACTATAACGGATTAAAGATTTTTTATTCTCAAGAAACCAAACCACTCGGCACAGGCGGAGGAATTAAAAAAGCATTTGAATATGTAAATGAAAATGCATTTGTGGTAAATGGCGATTCGTTCTTTAATGTAGATTTGCAAGCTATGAGGAAA
>JAEYZB010000160.1 GCA_023428205.1 Bacteroidota bacterium
GTTGTCAGCTGCGTTTTTGTAAATCGGCTTAGATTCCTACCTTTAGCACAAAATAAGCATTATGAAAAAACCATTACTCGTTACGCTATTGGTGGCTTCGTTCCTTTCTTCAAAAGCACTTACGGACAAAATTCGTTTAGGTTTTGTGGCTTCACCGGGGATCACTTGGTTTCAGCCTTCCGGCAATAATGTAAAGCAAGGTGCTATTCGGTATGGCATGAATTATGGGGTGGTGTTGGATTATTATTTCAAAGACCAAAACTATGGCATACAAACAGGACTTTATGGCGGAATGGATAATGGCGAACTAAAAGAGCGCGATGTGTTTGGTGGCTCTTTATATTCGGTGCGTGAGCGTTATTTCAATCAATATATTGCTTTGCCGTTTTATTTGAAATTGAAAACTAACCAACTTGCGAGCAGTAAATTCCGCGTTTTCGGGCAAGTAGGCTTTTCTTTGGTAGGAACGGTAAGTTCTCGTGCTACATACGACAAGCCTCTGGTAGATACGTCTCCCATGCAATTGATAAGTGTAACGAAAGAAAATATTTTGACAAAAAATAATGTGATTTCGCAAAATGTGGTGTCGAATTTCAGAAGTAATTATTTTGATTTTCGTTTAAGTGTGGGTGCGGGTTTTGAATATGATGTAGCCGATAATGTGGCGGTAACTTTCGGTGTTTTCTATCACAATGGTTTTATAAATGTATTGGCCGACCAAGACGCAAAGAAAAACCCGATTTTAGTTCGCAATTTATTGTTTAGTTGCGGTGTAATGTTTTGATGCGATATTTTATTCATTTAGCGTATGATGGTGGTGGGTATTGCGGTTGGCAGTTGCAACTCAATTCCGATACTGTGCAAGCCCGTGTGAATGCGGCTCTTTCGCAGTTGCTCAATGAGCGCATTTCGTCTATGGGTTGCGGGCGAACCGATGCAGGGGTTCATGCTTCGTCATTTTATGCGCATTTCAATACCGAAAAAGAATTGCCGAACCGCTTTGTGGATAGACTGAATTCTATTCTTCCGCAAGCAATCACTATTTTCGATTTGTTTCCGATGCACGAAAAAGCGCACACGCGTTTCGATGCGGTGAGCCGGACCTATGAGTATTACATTCATTTTTCCAAGAAACCTTTTTTGAGTGCGCACAGTTTTTATTTGCAATATCCCGATACGGATTGGGAAGCAATAAATCAGGCTACGGCATTGCTGCCAACGTTTAGTGATTTTACTTCGCTTTGCCGTCCGAGTGAGGATTTCAAAACGAATATCTGCAATGTCACCGAAGCGCGTTGGGATGTAGTGAAACGGCCTGCTTTGGCGGGTGGAGGAGAAGATGAGTTTATGCGTTTTACGATTACATCCAATCGTTTTTTGCGAGGTATGGTGCGTAAAATTGTCGGCACAATGCTGTTAGTGGGCAAGCACAAAATTTCTGTTGCTGAATTTGAAGAAACGGTACGCGCACAAAAAAACTTCATTCGTTCTATTTCCGCGCCACCGCAAGGTTTGTTTTTGACGGATGTGAAATACCCTTACAGCTTTAATGGAGAGTTGAAAATTGAAAATTGAAAATGAATTGCTGCTTTCTGCTCATTTTTTTGCACCACTTACCCCGTTAATAAGCGAATTCAATTTCTTTGAATGAAAACTGCTCACTTCGACTATGCTCAGTGACCTCGTTTTTTTCATCCACTTGGATGCAGAGTTTTCCTTCTTGTGTGATGTCGTAAATAGTGCCTTCAAAAAGTTCTCCGTTTCGCTTGAAAAAAGATTTTTCATTATACCGCCAAAGTGCTTCTAAATAAAGGGCTTTCAGGTGTGAAAACTCTTTTTGGCGAAGCAGGAAATAATATTTTTCCAACGCAGCCGAAAGATGTGGTAACAGTTCCGCTATCCCGAATTTTTGTCCGTTATTTTGCAAGGAAAAGGAAGTGGCTCGCTGTAAATTTTCCCCAAAATTTTCCTGATTGATGTTTACGCCAATGCCAATAATGCTGCTTTGAATGGCAGAAAAAGTCAAGCTGTTTTCAATCAAAATTCCTGCTAGTTTTTTTGACCCACTTATGATGTCGTTTGGCCATTTCACGAATGAGTTTTTACAAAATCTTTCGCAAAATTCGCGTACCGCAAGCGATACCGCCATATTCAAATAAAACTGCTCGTTTGGCAGCAAAAAATCAGGGTAAAGGATGTAAGAAACGGTAATGTTTTCGCCCGCCTTTGCTTGCCAGATGTTGCCAAGTTGTCCCCGCCCTTGCGTTTGGTCAAAAGCGGAAACGAGGGTTCCTTCAATTGGTTTTTTCGTTGCCAATAGGTCTTTCGCGTAGCGGTTTGTAGAATCTACCGAATCGAGCGATATGACATTTTTTCCGATAAACAGCGTTTCGGGTGCGTTGGAATGATTTTTACTCATAATGAGAATAGAATGTCAAAAGTAGAAAGTGAAAACTAATTTTCTTTTTCGGCTTTACATAAAATGTTCACAAAATAAGCAAGCGCGTATTTCGATTACAAAAAAAGATGTACGTTTAACAACTTAAAATAAATTGATTTGGCTAAAGTAAAAACAAAAGGCAATGCGAGCGAATTGCTTGACGTAGTCGTAAATGCATTGCATGAGAAAAAAGGCAACAATGTTGTGAGCCTTGACCTGCGGAAAATTAAAGACACGGTTGCTAATTTTTTTGTAATCGTACATGGTGATTCTTCTACACACGTAAATGCGCTTCACCACACGGTTGTGGAACTGACAAGAAATGCGGGACACCCTGTGTATCGTGTGGAGGGAACAACGAATGCGGAATGGATAATAGTCGATTTTGTAGATGTGGTGGTGCATATTTTTCATCGTGATAAACGCGATTTTTATCAGTTGGAAGAGTTGTGGCACGATGCACCGGCAACGAGACACAGCGATGAAAAACCAAGTGGTGTGAAAAAACGCACACGTCCTGAAATAGACGGGAAGGAATATAAAGATAAATACGCAGAAAAATTTGTTGCGAGAAAAGCGGCAGCAAAAAAAGCGGTTGCCGGCAAAAAGGCTGCCGTAAAAGCACCTGTGAAAAAAGCGGCTGTTGCGAAAAAAACGGTCGAAAAAGAAGTGCCTGCAAAGAAAGTGGCAAGCAAGAAACCCGCAACGAAAAAACCTATTGCGAAGAAAACAACAACCAAGAAAACAAAATGATAAATGAAGCCGAAGGTGGTCGTCAGAAAATGACGAACAACGGACGTTTTAAATATTTTCAACTTTATAAATTTAGAAATGAGTAACGAGCAACAACAAGCTGCGAATAATGACAGCAAAAAAACGCAGCCTAATCAGGAATCGAAAAAAAACAAGCCGAAACGAAAAGTAACTCCGAATGGTGAGGAGTTTCAATTCAATTTCTTTTGGATTTATGCAATCATTGGCGTTATTATGTTGCTGGGATGGTTCTCGAGTTTTGGCGAAAATACGAAATCTGTATCTGTCAAAGAATTTAAGGACTTACTGGTAAATAATGAGGTTTTAGCCGTGAAGATAGTGGGGCAGAAAAACGGTTTGGTGTATTTGAAAGATTCGGTATTAAACGATTCGAAACACACAGATGTTGCGAAAGGGAAATTCGGTTCGGTGAATCATGGACCACACTACACTTTTACGGTAGCATCTAACGATGCGTTTGATAAAATGATAACCGAATTTTACAAGGAACATCCTGAGTTGCAACTAGTAGATGTGGTGTTCGAAGAAGGAAAAGATTGGAGTGGTTGGATAGGTATTTTATTGCCGATTGCATTACTTGCTGTTTTGTGGATATTTATGTTCCGCAGAATGGGCGGAGGCGGAGGTGGCTTTGGTGGCGGAGCGGGAAATATTTTCAATATCGGTCGCTCCCGTGCACAGCTGTTCGACAAAGATGAAAAAACAAATATTACGTTTAATGACGTTGCGGGTTTAGATGAAGCAAAAGTGGAGGTGACGGAAATTGTGGACTTTTTGAAAAATCCGGCAAAGTACACTAAGCTCGGGGGTAAAATTCCGAAAGGCGCGTTATTGATTGGTCCTCCGGGAACAGGAAAAACGTTGTTGGCGAAAGCCATGGCAGGCGAAGCAGACGTACCTTTTTTCTCTATTTCAGGATCTGATTTTGTGGAAATGTTTGTAGGGGTTGGAGCAAGCCGTGTGCGCGATTTGTTCCGCCAGGCGCGTGAAAAAGCACCTTGTGTGATTTTTATTGACGAAATTGATGCGATTGGTCGTGCACGTGGAAAAGGACTGGTGCAAAGTAATGACGAACGCGAAAGTACCTTGAATCAATTGCTTGTGGAAATGGATGGATTTAGTGGTGAAAAAGGAATCATTATGCTTGCGGCTACGAACCGCCCTGATGTACTTGACCAAGCGTTGTTGCGTCCGGGACGTTTTGACCGTCAGATTTCGATTGATAGACCTGACATGAAGGGGCGCGCGCAGATTTTCAAAGTGCATTTGAAAGGAATAAAAGGTTCGGAAGCGTTGGACGTGGAAAAACTCGCGGCACAAACACCGGGTTTTGTGGGCGCAGATATTGCCAATATCTGTAATGAAGCGGCTTTGATTGCGGCTCGAAAAAACAAAGAAGCA
>JAEYZB010000181.1 GCA_023428205.1 Bacteroidota bacterium
ATCATCGGGCTCCGGCTACGCGGTGATGTGTTTGCCGCTTCGCGGACTGCACACATCACCAGCTTTGCGTAATTCCCGAAAGCGAATAAATTCGCATCGGAAACTCCGCAAAGCCGGAGCCCGTTACAGGCAATTTAAAACCGCAGACAATGAAATTTAAAACATTAATAATACCGACACTGAGCGTAATAGGTTTCTTAACCTTTTTTTCTGGTATCATCAGACACGATGTTGATGAAAAAGCATATTTACAACTAGCAGAACAAAAACAATTCGACTGTGTTGGACGAATCTACAAAGACACAACAGCAAGTGGTTCATGTGTATTAATTAGTGACCGCTTTGTTTTGAGTGCTGCACACGTATTTATTGACAGTGACACCCGGCCTGACACAATGGAATTTAATGGACAGACAATTGTTGCTTATGTTACTTATAATCATAGAGTAACTGATGTAACTGAACTATATTTGGTATTCAAAGGTCAAAAAGTCAAAGTCAAAAGTTTAATGTTACACCCTAACTATTTAGATAGTTTAACCAAAGGTTCGTGCGACCTTGCTCTTTTAGAATTGGAGCAACCTTTGAAAATCATTCAACCTGCAAAACTCAACAAGTCGTTAGATGAGTTAAACTCTGACGTGGTGGGTGTTGGATTTGGGGCATCTGGTCCGGCAGACAGACCAGATTTAGTTGACACGCACAACAAGAAAATAGCAGGTGAAAATGTAGTAGACAGTATTGGCGGACAGTTATATCTTGGTTATCAAACATTGCTATTTTGCGACTTTGACCACCCAACGAAAAAAGATTGTAATAAATTAGGAAGTTCTACACCAAGACCATTAGAATATATATGTTCTGGTGGTGACAGTGGTGGTGGTTTGTTTAGAAAAAATAATAAAGATTGGGAGTTGATTGGTATTTGCTCTGGTTCAGGTGTGGATATAGAACAATTAATGAAAACAGGCTATTATGGACAAACAATGGAATGGACAAGGACATCTGTATTTACAAAATGGATTGATAAAACGATGAGATAAACTGCCTGTAACAGGCCGTTTGGCTCAATGGCGGTTGACGTGGTTTATTGAACATTCTGCCTCGCATCAACTTTTGTGGTGCATTGACAGTTTTGTTCTCCGAAAACCGCCACTGCGCCAAGCGCCAAAACGTTAGCGAAGATGTTTTTTAGTGTTCTTGCGCTGTCAGATATTCCCATCCGACCATTTTGAAGAATTAAAGAATGTCGGGCTTTAAAACCCGACAGGACAGGAATTAGATGTTTCAACTATTTCTATAATGGTGTATATTAGTTTCCTAATAAACTAAACAAAATGCCACAAGGTTGTATGTACATTTTACGGTGTTCTAACGGAGCGTACTATACAGGAAGTACGCAAAACTTAGAAGTAAGAATAGAACAACACCAAAGAGGCGAGGGCGCAAACTTTACAAAAAAACACTTACCTGTGGAATTGGTGTATTACGAAGTATATGACAGAATAGATTACGCTTTTCAAAGAGAAAAACAAGTGCAGGGTTGGAGCAGAGCAAAGAAAGAAGCTTTGATAAATGGCAATACAGATGTTCTTCACGAACTTTCCGAATGCCAAAATGATTCTCATTACAAAGCATTTAGGAAGCCATTTTCGGGTAGTGGCTTCGGCATCGTTTCGGCTTCGCTCAACGAACGCGCTCAGCCACCGGTGTAACGAATCGCGTATCCGTTCACTGAGCGGAGCCGAAGTGAACAAGAATAAAGGGCTGTGTTCTTCGGAGTGCGCCCTTCGGCTCCGCTCAGGGAGCAACGTGCGGCATTGGTCGTTTCGACTACACTCAACCACCATACTGAAGAACAAAATCTATTTTCCTAAATAAAATTTGCCAATTCCAAACATCCTTATACATTTTTTCTGACTGTGTTTTATCGTTTTTCAACGGACAGAAAGAACCTACACAAAACTTTTTTACGGTAAAATTTGTCAGTGTTAGGTTTTTGTGTAGGTTTGCGACCCGTTTTAGAAACTTCGGCATCTGAAACAAACGCTTTCTTTGAAATGATTTCGCTTCTGCCTCGTGGTTCTTCACCACATTCTAAAGCGTTTCTTTTCAATCTGAGCACTTAAAAACTAATTATAGTAGTATGAAAGTAAAAGTATTTAACCAACAGGGAAAAGAAACAGGAAGAGAAATCGAACTTTCTGATGAAATTTTCGGCATCGAGCCCAATACGCACGTAATGTGGTTGTCGGTTCGTCAGTTCCAAGCACACAATCGCCAAGGAACACACAAATCAAAAGAACGTAATGAAATTGCTCGTTCGGGCAAAAAAGCATTCCGCCAAAAAGGAACAGGTGGCGCCCGTAGAGGTGACATGCGTTCTCCATTGGTGAAAGGTGGAGGTCGTGCATTCGGTCCTAAACCGCATGCCTACACGCTGAAACTGAACAAAAAAGTAAAAGATTTGGCTAAAAAATCAGCTTTTGCTTACAAAGCACAAAACGGAAACATCGTGGTTTTGGAAAACTTCGCGTTGGAAACACCGAAAACAAAAGATTTTTCAGCAGTATTGACTAACCTCAATTTAGCAGAGAACAAATTATTGTTCTTGACAGGCGAACCAAATAAAAACTTGGCGTTGTCGGCTCGCAATCTTAAAAAAGTAAACCTTACAGAAGCACGTTTGGTAAACATTTTTGACGTGATGAACGCTCAAAAAGTCGTTTTGACTGAAGATGGAGTAAAAGCATTGGAGGCTAATTTTTCTAACAATTAAAAACAGCAGAAGCTATGTCAGCTATCATCATAAAACCATTAGTTACCGAAAAATCGGATAAGTTAGGCAAATTGAACCGCTATGCGTTCAAAGTGGATAAAGATGCCAATCGTTTGGAAATCAAAAAAGCCATTGAAGCCATTTACAATGTGAAAGTGGCAGACGTAAACACGGCTACTTTGCCGGGTAAACTGAAGGCTAAATACACGAAAAAAGGTTTCACGAAAGGAATTAAACCTTCTTACAAAAAAGCGTATATCACGCTGAAAGAAGGCGAAACTTTAGATATCTATTCAGTAAATTAATTTTTTAATCAATTATAGCGGAGCTAAAACCGCTGATACTAAAAAGAGAAAAAATGGGAATTAAAAAGTATAAACCAACGACACCGAGTATGCGTTTCACCACGCTACTCAACTACGAAGAAATCACGACCAACGTACCTGAAAAAAGCCTAACAAAAAAAATCAGCAATTCAGGCGGACGTAATAACTCCGGCAAAATGACTATGCGCTACTCCGGTGGCGGTCACAAAAGAACATACCGTATCATTGACTTCAAACGCGATAACATCGGTATCGAAGGTACTGTAAAAACGATCGAATACGATCCAAACCGTTCAGCTTTCATCGCATTGATTGCATATAAAAACGGTGATAAACGTTATATCCTTGCACCACAAGGCTTGAAAGTAGGTCAAACGGTAGTTTCAGGAAAAGGTGTAGCTCCGGAAATCGGAAACACATTGCCTTTGGAAAACATTCCATTAGGTTCTATCATTCACAATATCGAATTGCACGCAGGAAAAGGTGGCGCAATCGTTCGTAGCGCAGGAACTTCCGCTCAATTGGTAGCGAAAGAAGATCGCTATGTAGTGGTAAAATTACCTTCAGGCGAAACTCGCAAAATTTTGAAAGTAAACGTTGCGACTATCGGAGCCGTTTCAAACTCTGATCACAACTTACAATCATTGGGTAAAGCAGGTCGTAAACGTTGGTTAGGAAAACGTCCTCGTACTCGTGCTGTAGCGATGAACCCGGTAGATCACCCGATGGGTGGTGGTGAAGGTCGTGCTTCGGGAGGTCACCCACGCTCACGTACAAGTGTGAAAGCGAAAGGTTACAAAACACGTAGCAAGACGAAACCGTCAAACAAATTAATTCTTAACCGTAGAAGCAAATAATTCTCACTAAATAAAGTATAAAGAAATGGGAAGAAGTATAAAAAAAGGACCTTACGTAGCGTTCAAATTAGCGAAAAAAGTAGCAACCTTGAATGCCGGAACGAAAAAAACGGTAATCAAAACATGGTCACGTGCAAGTATGATTTTGCCTGATATGATTGGACACACGTTTGCCGTTCACAACGGTCAGAAATTTATTCCGGTGTATGTAACGGAAAACATGGTGGGACATCGTTTGGGTGAATTCAGCCCTACACGCCAATTCCGCGGTCACGGAGGTAACAAAAAGAAATAAATAAGTTTGTAAAACGAACATAAACTAAAGAGAAATGGCAAATCGTAAAAAAGTAGCAGCCGATGCGCGCAAAGCCGCAAAAGCGAATCAATATGTAGCAACGTTGAATAATAATCCGACTTCACCGCGTAAAACGCGTTTGGTAGTAGATTTAATTCGTGGTAAAAAAGTAGACGAAGCATTGAACATCTTGAAATTCCACAAAAAAGAATCAGCAGGCAAATTGGAAAAACTGTTGCTTTCTGCTATCAATAACTGGGAACAAAAAACAGGCTTGAACCCCGCAGACCACGAACTGTTTGTAAGTACAGCATTCGTAGAAGCCGGAACAACCATCAAACGTTTCTTGCCTGCACCACAAGGTCGCGCAAACCGCATCCGCAAACGCAGCAACCACGTTACATTGGAAGTAAAAACAAAAGCATAATAGTCGAATGCTGAAAGTGAAAAGTCGAAAGTAAAACGGACTTAGCACTCCACGAAAAATATAAAGCCCACTCAAATCAATGAGTGGGCTTTTTTAGTATAAATCCTGCTC
>JAEYZB010000185.1 GCA_023428205.1 Bacteroidota bacterium
CTACTTTTGGGGCTGTAACTTTTACGTTCGGCTCCTTTACTGCTACTTTTTTGGTAACGGCTTTTTTAGCTTTGGCAATAACCTTTACTGCTTTTTTGGGAGCAGGTTTTGCTACTACTTTTTTAACCACCTTTTTTGCTGCGGCTTTAGCTGCGGGTTTCACCGCCTTTTTAACCACTGCTTTTTTACTTGGTTTTACAGCAGCTTTCGCTGCTTTTTTGGGAGTAGTTTTTACCGATTTAGCGGCAGGTTTTGCCACTTTTTTTACTACTGCTTTTTTGGGAGTTGCCTTTTTAGCTTTAGCCATTTCTAAAAAATTTTGCGCAAACTTAGCTATTTTACTCAATACTAAAATTTCCACTATAAAAAAAATTGTTCGCGAAGATATAAAATATTGACTATGCCGTTAAAATAAAAAGCCTCCACAAAGTGTGGAGGCTTTTTATTTTAAAAACTACGTTTTATTATTTGTTGATAACCAAGCGTTTTGTCGCAATTTTGCTTCCGCTTGCTACTTTTACAATATAAGTACCGCTTGCCAAATCAGAAACATTGAATGTTTTGCTGAATGTACCGTTCGCATCTGCGGAGAATGATTTTACTTTTTCTCCCAAGATATTGAACATTGAAACAGATACTGTTTTTTCTATACCTTCTGCTTCAATAGTAACATTCGCATTTGTTGGATTTGGTGACATGCTGATTGATTTGTCAAATGACGGATCGTTGATTCCTGTACAATCTTTCACGTTTACCGTTTGTGTTTTTGAGAATGAACAACCATCTGCATTTTTCATAGTCAATTTTACCACGATGTTATTTCCAGCAGTAGTATAGGTATGTTTTCCATCTACTTGGTCATCGATTACAGGAGTTCCGTCTCCAAAGTTCCATTCAGAAGTCCATCCATTGCTAGTTTCATCTGATGTATTTACAAACGTATATTCTACTCCTGTGCAAAGGTAGCTAGTACCGTTAGTCGGTTTTGTATAGTTTGCAGTGTTCGTTACACCTCCCGGATATTGCACGTTTACTGTTGCTGATGCAGTACAACCAGACGAGTTAGTAACCGTAACAGTGTATGCTCCCGGTGCCGCAACAGTGTCTCTTTGTGAGGTTGGACCGTTGCTCCATGAATAAGTTCTTCCTGAAGTAGGAGCATTGCCTGAATAAGTAGGTGCCAACACTACAGTAGAACCTGCAACACATGAAAGGTTTACCGGATTTGTGTTGAAAGTTACTCCGATAGAGTGAACATTAATAGTGGTTGTGTCATATGTTGTGATTCCATCAGCCGTTACTGCTAAGTAAATAGTAGAAGGGCCACTTCCAAGAGTAATAGAGTTAGTCGGATCATCCGTAGCAGAAGCTGTAGCTAAAGTTCCAGAAGAGGCAGTCCACTGGAAGCTCGCACTAGTTGCAGAAGTACCGAATACGTTTGCTTCTAAGTTGATTACGTCACCCGCACAAGCTACCGATTTTTCGGATACTACTGCTGCACCGTATTCTACATCAGCTGTTACGTAAGGGAAAATAAATAAATCTTGAATCCACAACTCAGGACAAGGTGAGCCCGGAATACCAATAGAATTAACACCTGATAAATTGCTAGCCCCTTGTGTAAAGTTTATATAGTACAAGCTATTGTCTCTTGCAGGAGAAGGAAGTGCTCCGGCTTGGTCACCGCAATTTTCTCTGTATCCTGCTCCCGTTGAAAAGTGGTTGGCTGTATCTCCTGTGTAATCTACACGGATACCAAATGTTTCACCTTGAGCCAAAGATAAATTTGGGTGGAAAGATAAAACTGACCATGAGCCGGTTGTTACAGGCAATGCTGACGTCAAATACAATGTTGTGTCCCAAAGAGACGTTTGCGTAAGATTACCGTTTGCTCCTGAGCCCGAAAGGCCTAATGATGCGGTGTTATACACTGTAATTTTTACAGTATCCGTGCCAGATGTCGTGTGCTCATGTTGCGCCCAAACATCAAATGAATCTAATGTTAATGTTGCGCTTTGTTTTGGTATGAATGTAGTTCCTACAACGTTACCGGCTCCGTCTCCCAAGTTAATCAACAAAGTGTCGAAAAGAACAGTATAATATCTCAAAGAAAGACTGTTAGTATTCGCATGACGATTATTAACATCCCATAAATAGACTCCGAAAGTTGCGCTTTCTTGATCAGCTACAAAAGCTTCGGTGGTAGCATAGTCCAATGCGAAAGGCACAGTCGTGGAACGACTGCTTGATCCTACTTTTTTTGCCATAGGACGTGTCGTTTCTTTTTTAGAGTTTATTGCATTCCGCAACTCACCAGCCGACAAGTTCTGTGCACTTAGTCCCGCACATACTGCAACGGACAAAATGGTAAACAATTTTTTCATTTTTAGTTCATTTTAAATTTAAAGTGAATGATTGAATAGCAAAGAAAGAGAAAAAACGCGATATGTGCAATAAAAAAACCTAAAATATCTTTATTGGGCTATTTTATTGGGGAATCCTGTTCGTTTTTTCAAGGGAGATTAGGCGTTGGTGTACTCTTGTTAGGAAGATATTTACTTCTTTTTTATCTCCTCTATCGCTTTGTGCGAAGTGTTGATTCCTTTAATAAGTGCGGAACTGAACCCTTGCAGCTCCATTTCATTCAGCCCCGCAATGGTACATCCTTGCGGAGTTGTTACTTTATCAATTTCGTTTTCGGGGTGCGAGTGTTCTTTTTGTAAAATTACAGCCGCGCCTTTCACGGTTTGTGTAACGATAGCTAATGCGGTTTTGGAATCGAAACCGATTTGTATTCCGCCTTGCATCATTGCGCGAATGAAACGCATCACAAACGCAATTCCGCTTGCGCCCAAAACGGTTGCCGCGTCCATGAGTTTTTCTTCTATAAAAACCGCTTCGCCTAAAGTGGAAAATAGTTTTTCCGTAACGTTTTTATCTTCTTTAGTTGTTTGTTCGTTCAGGGCAATGCAAGTCATCGATTCTGCTTGAGAAGCCGCTGTGTTTGGCATAGCGCGTACAATGCGTTTCCCTGCTCCGAAATAGCTCGCTAAGTTTTCTAAGGAAACACCGGTAATCACTGAAATTAATAAAGGGTTTTTCAGATGCGAAACGATTTCTTCAGCAATTGCCTTTATTTGGTGCGGTTTTACGGCTAAAATCACGACATCAGCTTGTGAAACAGCATTTTTGTTGTCACTTTCAATCGTTATTCCTAATTCCGTTAAGACGTTAATAGAAGCAATGTTTCTGCGCGTAACGACTACTTTTTCAAATATTTCTTTTTCGGCTACACCGCGAGCAATTGCCGAACCCAAATTTCCACCACCGATGATTGTCAAATTCATTGTTTCTGTTTTTGCGAACATAATAAAAAAGGCGATTCAACATTGAATCGCCTTTACAAGTTATATTTTACATAGTAAACCTTATAGTATCAACATCGCATCACCATAAGTAGAGAACTTATATTTCTCTTTAATTGCTGTTTCGTAGGCTTTCATGATTAAATCGTATCCGCCAAATGAAGCCGCCATAATCAACAAACTTGATTTTGGTTGATGAAAATTAGTAATCATCGTGTTGGCCACTGCAAAATCGTAAGGTGGGTGAATGAATAAATTGGTCCAACCGGTGTATGGGGTCAAATACCCTTGAGCCGAAACGGAAGATTCTACCGTTCGCATAGTGGTTGTTCCAACTGCACAAATTTTCTTTTTAGCATCTTTCGCTTCATTCACCAACTTAGCTGAACGCTCAGGAATATGAATGTATTCTGCGTCTGTTTTGTGTTTAGAAAGATCCTCCACGTCAATGGTGCGGAATGTCCCTAAACCGGTATGTAATGTGAGCTCTGCTAATTCGATACCTTTAATTTCAAAACGTTTCAGCAACTCGCGACTAAAGTGCAAACCTGCTGTTGGAGCCGCGACTCCGCCTTCGTGTTTCGCGAAAACGGTTTGGTAGCGCTCTTCGTCCGATTTTTCAACAGGGCGTTTGATTGTTTTTGGAAGTGGCGTTTCGCCCATTCCATATAAAGTGCGTTTAAATTTATCATAATCGCCTTCATATAAAAAGCGAATGGTTCGTCCGCGAGAAGTCGTGTTATCTACTACTTCTGCAATCAAATCATCGTTTTTGCCGAAATACAATTTGTTGCCTACACGAATTTTGCGCGCAGGGTCAACGAGTACATCCCACAAAAAGTTCTTTGCGTTCAATTCGCGCAACAAAAACACTTCAATTTTTGCGCCTGTTTTTTCTTTTGTACCGTATAAACGTGCAGGAAAAATTTTCGTGTTGTTCAAAAGCAACACATCGCCTTCTTCAAAATATTTCAAAGAGTCTTTAAATACTTTGTGTTCGATTTTTCCGGTTTTGCGGTTAATCACCATCAAGCGCGATTCATCGCGGTTGGGAGATGGATATTGAGCAATAAGTTCTTTAGGGAGATTGAAGTTGAAATTAGACAGTTTCATAGTTGAATTTGAATTTTACGGAATTCTTTTGGGGTGCGAAGATAGTATTTTTTAATTGACAATAGAGAATTCAAAAATGAATGTGAAATGGTGCCAAAAAATGAGGTCGCTGAGCATAGTCAAAGTGCGGTGTATTGAATACTTCGATAAACTTAATGAAACACTTGTCGAAATGGGCATGTTTCTGTTTATACACAACTTTTTTTCAACACTTATGTCGTATTTCTTACACCTTATTCTTAAAAGATTAGATTTGCACTTCAAAAATTTCCAACAATATATATGGCAGCAATTACAGACGCATCATTAACGCTTGCAACAGTAGAACAGGCAAAGTCTTTAGGACTTTCAGCAGAAGAATTTGAAAAGATAAAAGGTGTTTTGGGGCGCACTCCAAATTTTACGGAGCTTTCTATTTATTCGGTAATGTGGAGCGAACACTGCTCTTACAAAAATTCCATAAAATGGTTGAAAACGCTACCACGAAAAGGAAAGCATTTATTGGTAGAAGCGGGCGAAGAAAACGCAGGGTTGGTAGATTTGGGCGAGGGCTTAGGCTGTGTGTTTAAAATCGAATCACATAATCACCCATCGGCATTAGAACCATATCAAGGTGCGGCAACAGGTGTAGGAGGTATTCACCGGGATATTTTCACGATGGGCGCACGTCCGATTGCGGCTTTAAATTCCTTGCGTTTTGGCGATTTGAATAATGATAGAACACGCTATTTGTTGCGTGGCGTTGTAAAAGGAATTGGCGACTATGGTAACGCATTTGGTGTGCCAACCGTGGCGGGCGAAGTTTACTTCGACCCGATTTATCAAACTAATCCGTTGGTAAACGCGATGTCTGTCGGTATTGTGAATAATAAAGACGTAGTTTCCGCTATTTCAAAAGGCAAAGGAAATTCTGTGTTTATTGTGGGCTCAGCAACCGGTAAAGATGGTATTCACGGGGCGGCTTTCGCTTCAAAAGATATTACGGCTGATTCGATAAACGACTTGCCGGCTGTGCAAGTAGGTGACCCATTCCAAGAAAAATTGTTGCTCGAAGCAAGTTTGGAAGTGATTAAAACCGGTGCAGTTGTTGGTATGCAAGATATGGGTGCGGCAGGTATTACTTGCTCCACTTCCGAAATGAGTGCGAAAGGCGAAAGCGGTATGATTATTCATTTGGATAAAGTGCCGACTCGTCAAAACAATATGAAAGCATGGGAAATCTTGCTTTCTGAGTCGCAAGAACGAATGTTGATTGTGGTAGAAAAAGGGAAAGAAGCTGCCGTAAAAGCGGTGTTCGATAAATGGGATTTGCAGTGCGAACAAATTGGAGAAGTAACTGATGGCGGTGTTTTGGAATATTACATGAATGGCGAGTTGATGGCAAAAGTGCCTGCTGAATCGTTGGTTTTGGGCGGTGGAGCACCGGTTTATGACCGTGAGTATAAAGAAGCGGCTTACTATGCAGAAAACAAAAAATTCTCGATTGACCAAACGGAGCAACCTGAAGATTTGAAAGCTGTGGCACAACAATTGGCAAACTCGTTGAACATTGCTTCTAAAAAATGGGTGTACGAACAATACGACTCGATGGTGGGTATCGTAAATATGTCTACAAACAGTCCGTCTGACGCAGCTATTGTA
>JAEYZB010000242.1 GCA_023428205.1 Bacteroidota bacterium
TTTTCGGAATTTCACGCTCCAATTCTTTGAAACGTTTTTTACCAAAAAGAAGTGAACCGATTATAGGCAATTTCCATTTCCCACTGATTACGTTTATCGCATCGTTTACCGCTAACACATAGGTTCCGGAACACTGCTTTACCTTGTCTAATTGAATTTGCGTCTTCATATTGCTATCCTTTTTGATACTGATATACTTTAGTATAGTAGTTACTATTATATAGCAAATGTATCTATTTTTGCATCATCAAAAAAACTCATCATTAAAACTCAATAAAAATGGGAACAATAAACAACAAAAGGTTAAACATCGCTTTATGGATAGCACAAGTATTATTAGGCGTAGCGTTTATAATGGCAGGCGCAATGAAAAGCTTCTCTCCTGTTGAAGAAATCATAGCAAAAGGAATCACATGGGCTGTTGATTTACCTACTTTGGTGCGCTTCATCGGCATCAGCGAATTATTGGGAGGAATCGGCTTGATTTTACCCGCAGCATTGCGCATAAAACCCATTTTGACCGCTTGGGCGGCTGCCGCACTATCCGCAGTTATGCTATTGGCTGTTGGTTTTCATCTCATGCAAGGCGACACCATTGAACATACTTTAACACCTGCTGTTTTAGGGCTTATTGCATTATTTATAGCTTGGGGACGATTTGCAAAAGTTCCTATATGGACTAAGTAAATAAAAAATGAAACGAATTTATTTAATCACTTTTTTGGCGTTATTTTCTCTCCTAGTTTTCGGGCAGAAAAGCAACACCTACTATAAAACAGAACAAAAAATGGAAACAACAAAAAAAATGCAGGTAGAAGTATGGAGCGACATTATGTGCCCGTTTTGTTACATCGGAAAACGCCATTACGAAAAAGCATTAGAGCAATTCGCAAATAAAAACGATGTAGAAATTGTTTGGAAAAGTTTTCAACTCGACCCGAATATTCCCACACATTTTGAAAAGAAGGTAAACGTGTATGAATATCTGGCAGAACGAAAAGGTATAAGTCGCGAACAATCCGAACAGATGCACAATAACGTGGTGCAAATGGCGAAAAACGCAGGGCTGGATTACGATTTCGATAAAGTAATTATCGCCAATTCGTTTAACGTTCACCGCCTGATACAATTCGCTAAAACAAAAGGCTTGGGAGATGAAGCTGAAGAACGTTTGTTTTTGGCATATTTCACGCAAGGAAAAGATTTAAGCAATACCTCCATATTAATGGAATTGGGTAAAGAAATCGGGCTGACCGAAGGAGAAGTAAATGAAGCACTGACCAATGACGATTACGCCTACAAAGTAAAACAGGACATTCAGGAGGCAGAAAGTGTCGGTGTGCGGGGAGTTCCGTTTTTCGTATTCAACCGCAGATATGCCGTTTCAGGGGCACAACCGGCAGAAGCTTTTTTAGAAACCTTGGAAAAATCATTTTCCGAATGGCGCAAGGCAAACCCCGAAATAAAACTGCAAGTTTCGGAAGGCGCAGCATGCACTCCGCAAGGCGACTGTAAATAGTCGGAAAAGTTCGTTTCTTTGCCGCAAAAAGCAATAGAAATGATTGACGTTATCCATTTAGTTCCTGAAATGTGGAATGACATTGTAAGTAATCCGGCAGTTTCACTCGCAATTATCGGAAACCTCATAATTATAGAAAGTTTACTTTCAGTAGATAATGCCGCTGTACTTGCTACAATGGTTATGGATTTGAAACCTGAAGATCGAAAAAAGGCGCTGAAATATGGCATTTGGGGTGCATATTTTTTTCGCGGACTCGCAATGCTTTTCGCCTCATTTCTTATTAAAATTTGGTGGCTGAAAGCCGTTGGTGGGCTATATTTACTGTTTCTAGTTTATGATTGGTATAAAGGCAAACAAACCAAAACACGCAAAGACGACCTCTTAGACAAAAAAAGTAATTGGTTGTATCGAGTTACTGTTGGTGCACTCGGAAATTTTTGGGCAACCGTTGTGTTGGTAGAAATAATGGACATGGCATTTTCCATTGATAATGTATTTGCCGCAGTAGCCTTTTCTCCAAACATTTTACTCGTGTGTATAGGTGTCTTCATTGGCATTCTGTCAATGCGTTTCATTGCACAATGGTTCGTGAAACTAATGGACAAATATCCTTTTTTGGAAACAGCCGCATTCCTAGTTATTGGTGTTTTAGGATTAAAATTGATTCTTTCTGTTTTCGAGCACCTCTATCCTGAAAGCGGATTCAGTAAATTTATCGCAAGCGAAAAGACGGATATGGGAATTTCTTTTTTGACAGTTTTAATGTTCTTTATCCCGATTATCACAAGTGTTTTTTTCAATTTTCCAAAGCGAAAAAACATTTCGTAAAGCAAAGTAGCTAATCCTGCTCATTTTTTTGACCCATTTTGACCTGCATTATATGAACATGCTCGTTTTTTGAGGGGACTTAAAAATACAGCATCGCGATTGAACCACATACGGCTTTCACCAACATCATTCCATCTATCACAATCAAGTAATAGAAAATCTTTTTCTTGTTATACATAGAATAAGAGATGAGCATTGTAAGCTAGAACGGAACGGTATTCAGTAAAATTTTTTCAGTTGAAAATTCGCGCGAAAAACCGAAAATCAAAAACGCTCCAAACCCTAATAAACACAACGGCAAAAGGACATACGCAATCGTTCGATTCAATCCTAAATGCACAATGAATGTTTTGAGTTGTGCATTTGCATCGGTGGCATAATCTTTAATATCAAACAGTATACAAAGTACGCTGATAAACAGAAAGTTTTTAAACATCAATGTAAAATTGATAAGTTCTAAATCGAATGAACGATTATATTCTACTCTTGAAGCCATGAGCGGATAAAAAGTCACCACTCCTGCCCATATCCACGCAATTACAAAG
>JAEYZB010000305.1 GCA_023428205.1 Bacteroidota bacterium
ATTGAAAGCGCGGTAGAAAATACGGCAAAATTGGAAATCTATCAATTGGAAAAACACCTGTCGTACATCGGCATTATTTCAGGGATTGCGCCCATGCTTGGTTTCGTGGGAACGATTTCGGGCGTAATCAAAATTTTCTATAATATCTCCCTTGCCGATAATATTTCAATCGGACTCATTGCGGGCGGTTTGTATGAAAAAATGATAACTTCTGCATCCGGTTTAGTGGTGGGAATTATCGCGTACATCGCATTCAATATGCTCAACTCAATGATTGACCGCGTGGCGTTTCAACTCGAAAGCACGGCAGTAGATTTCATTGATTTGTTACACGAACCGTCAAAATAACTCGTTATGCAACTGAGAAGAAAAAGCAGGATACATTCCGAAATGCGGGCGGATTCAATGAGCGACATCATGTTCTTTTTGATGTTGTTCTTTTTGATTATGTCCACGCTCGTTTCGCCAAGTGTGATTAAGTTGGCGTTACCGAAATCCAAAGCAGGGCAAACGGTTTCTAAAAATAATTTCACGCTTTCCATTGATGCGAACCAGAATTTTTTCGTGAAGGATAAAACGGTTTCAAAAGAGCAGTTGGAAGGTGTGTTACACGACATTGCGCAACAAACACCTGATGCGACTTGTGTCATTCGTGCGGATAATACACTGCCGGTGCAAGTGGTGGTGGATGTGATTTCCATTGGCACGAATCAGAAGTTAAAAATGATTTTAGCAACGGATAAGAAGTGAAAAACTAAAAACTAAAAGTGAAAAATTGGTGGCTGAGTTTCTCGAAGCCACCGAGCAAAAAGTAGAAAAATGTTTTCATCAAGCTTCGACATAGAGAATCAAAAACGCGAACGCACCGACAATGCAGTAAGCGCGGCTGTGGCTATCGGTATTCACGCACTGATCATATTGCTGTTTTTGTGGTTTACGGTGTCGTTGCCAAATCCTCCATTTGAAGAAGATGAGGGTGGAATGGCAATCAATTTCGGAACGAGCGATGTGGGCGAGGGCGATATTCAGCCGATGAATTACACCCCGACACAAGCGGCTGCTTCGGAAGAAAACAGCGCAGCGGAACCGACACCTAATGAAGAAAGTATTGTAACGCAAGACAATGAAGATGCTGTAGCAATGCCGACTAAAAAAGAGCCTGTGAAACCTGTTGTGAAAAAGCCGAAACCTGTGGAAGATGCGCTTTTCAAGCCATCAAAAACCAATGCGTCAAACACGCAAAAAAATACGCAACCTGTGGTGGACGATAATTCGCTTTTCCGCCCGGGAGCACAAGGCACACCAAACAACAGCAAAGGCGATGGCGAAGGAAAAGGTGTGGGTGACCAAGGCGACCCGAATGGCGACCCAAATTCACGCAGCTATGTTGGCGGAGGAAGTGGTAGCGGTACGGGAACAGGCAATGGAAACGGTGGCGGAAACTGGAAACTCGCTGGACGAAAACTCGTAAGACCTGAAACGCCTAAAAACCCCTGCGAAGAAAAACGCGGAAAGGTGAATATTGAAATAAAAGTAAATCAATCAGGCAAAGTAGTGAGTGCAAAATTCGTGCAGGGCGGCTCAAATACCAATGACGAATGTTTAATCAATGTGGCGAAGCAAGCAGCTACACGCTATACGTTTGATGCGAAACCCGATGCTGCCGAAGTGCAGACGGGGACAATTCTGTTTACGTTTAAAGAGAATTAAACGTTTATTTTAATTGATTCTCTCCTTGTTTTTTTGACCCATTTCATTTCTAATTCCGCAAAGTTTAAAGTTTCCGAAAAGATAGTAACCGTAGAGACGGACGATTGTCCGTCTCTTTCCCAGCAAGACGCGCAATTGCGCGTCTTGCTGGGAAACGAATTCCTTAACCTTAAATTTGTTTCCTTTTTTTACTTTCACGCACCATGAAACGAAGTGTAACGATTTTACTTTTCATAATTGCGGTGTGGAGATTGTGTGTTTTCAGCACGCAACGTCCTGCGCCTGCCAATGATGCATTTCGTCCGAAGCTGTTGCAAAATATGGATTCCATCGTTTCGGAATTGCGTGCTATCACATTACTTTCCGATAAAACGGAATTGCTGAAACACTACCACAATGCACGGAAATATTACAAGGAAATTGAATTTTGGGTGGAATACACTTCACCGCTTGATGCGAAGTTTTACATCAATGGACCGCTTGTGCCGAAATACGATTTTGAAATGGGGCAGAAAACCTATCAACCGAATGGTTTTCAGCGAATAGAGGAATTGCTTTTTACGGATGAAGCGATAGACACAGTCGAATTACATAAAACGGCAGAGGAACTGCGCGCTCGTATTTTTTATATGCGTGATTATTACAGAATGTTGCGGCAGGGAGATGAATATCTTTTAGAGATGATACAGTTGCAACTATACCGCATTGCATCCATGAATATCAGCGGATATGACTGTACGATTTCTTTGGAAAATATTCCCGAAACGGTGTGGGCAGTGGAGGGGCTACAACAGGCGTTTGAAACGTTTCGTGGATATTGCAAAGACAATGACGAAGCAAAAAAACAATACAATATTCTTCAAAAACAACTGGAGCAAGCCAAACGGTATTTAGAAAAACATCCTGAATACAACACGTTTGACCGCTTATATTTCATCACTACCTACATCACGGAACTGAATAAAACGATGGTGAAATTTCACTACGCGACTAAATTGCCGTGGACGTATCACAAAAAAGCGTTGAACTTGTATGAGTCGTTTCCGTTTGGAAAAGAGAGTTTCAATATGCGCTATTTTTCGTTGTATTACAATGACACGGTCAATCAGGATTTACAAATAGCGTTAGGGAAAAAAATGTTTTACGATTCTATACTTTCCAATACGGGAAATAAGGCTTGTGTAAGTTGCCATCAACCCGAAAAGGCGTTTACCGATGGATTTCCGCTAGGAGTGGGGCAGGGCGGAAAGCCTTTGTCGCGAAACGTTCCTTCGCTCACGAACGTAGCGATGCAGAAATTATTTTTCTATGACGGGCGTGCGCTGAATATGGAGCAGCAGGCATTTGATGTGGTGCATAATGAAGAAGAAATGCAGGGCGATTTAGATGCAGCAGCCAATCGGTTGCGTAAAGACAGTGTATATGTACGTTTGTTTGCAGAAGCATTTAAAAATACGTTCAATGCGGATATTGCAC
>JAEYZB010000310.1 GCA_023428205.1 Bacteroidota bacterium
TTTTGGTGTAGGTATTGATGTTCGCAAATCTTTGGGATATGTATTCTCTATCCGTGGAGGTTATACATTCTTTCGTCTAAAAGGAGCGCAGAATTGGACTGCCGGCAATCAAAGATATTTGGCAAATGCACATGAAGTGCATGTAGAAGGAATTGTAAATTTGGGAAATATTTTATTTCACAAAGAGCGCAGCAAATGGGGGCTTTACGGCTTGGCTGGGGTGAGTGCGTTTTTCTACCAATCTCGTCAAGACTTGGACAATAATAACAAATTTGAAACGGTTGTTAATCGTAGTATCCCTAAGAATACTTACTTCATAAACAAAGTAGGTAGTCAAGGATATGAAGTTACTCCTACCTTGTTTTTTGGAGCAGGTGTTTCTTTCCGCCCGGCTAAATTTATGTCTATCTCTGTTGAAGAACGAGTTTCGGCAATACACGGACAATATGTTGCCGGCAAAAGTGGATGGAATGACTTCGCGTATATGCCATACACTCAGTTGAGATTAGGTTTCTTTGTAGGTGGAAAAGATCGTGTTGAGCCATTGTATTGGTTGAATCCGGTTGCTTATGCATACAAAAAAATTGGAGAAACGAATGCTGATAAAATCGCTAAAGACTTGCAAAAAGATGATGATGAAGATGGTGTCCCTAACTTCTTGGATAAAGAACCAAATACTAAAAAAGGATATCCTGTAGACGTTCGTGGGGTAGCTTTGGATAGCGATAAAGATGGAATTGTAGATGGTGAAGATAAAGAACCATTCTCTCCTCCAGGATATCCTATCGATCAAAATGGTGTAGCTCAGGTTCCTCCTCCAGCATGTTGCCAAAATGGGGCTAAAAAAGGAGGTGTTTCTGAAAGAGGGGCATTACCAAGTGTGTATTTTGATAATGACAAATACTACTTAGACCCTGCTGCAGAAGCGCTATTGTACACTGTTGCGGAGAAATTGCAATCTGACCCTGATGCCAAATTGGTAGTAACAGGATATGATGCCTCTACTAACGACAGAAAATACAACGAGCAATTGGCATACAACAGAGCAATTGCTACAGTAAATCACTTGGTTGAGAAATACGGAATTTCAAGAGATCGTTTCATCGTGAAATATGTTGGCGAGAAAGCAAATCCAAAAGCTTCCGCTCTTGAGAAGAAAAAATCAAGCAGAGTTGATTTTAGATATGCTACTGAGGGAGAAGCCGGAGAAAGCAATCCTCCTGCACCGCACCCTGGTTTGAAAGCAGGTTCTAACAAATAATAGTAATCTATTTTATATCAAGAAAGCCCCGTGTTATGCGGGGCTTTTTTCGTTTTAGTCGGATTGTGTTTCTTTTTGTTTTTTTAAAGATGTTTTCTTGTAGCTAAAGAAAAAAGTGATAGCTTTATGTTGTTAACCTTTTCCTCACAATTAAAATTAGTGCGATATGAACGTAGTAATTAATGCCACAAACTTTGAGGCGGATTCAAAATTGAAATCATTTATCACAAAAAAGCTAGGTAAGCTCGAAACTTTTTTTGATAAGATTATTAATGCGGAAGTTTTTCTAAAACTTGCGAATAGGGAGTCTATAAAAGACAAGACGGTGGAAATAAAAGTCCATATTCCAGGCAAAATAATATTTGTAGAGCAGACATCAAAATCTTTTGAAGAAAGCACGGATATTGCCTTAGACACTATGGCCCGCCAGATTAAAAAACAGAAAGAAAAGGTTCGTGTGTATTAATTTTGGAAAATAATTTCACTAATTATTTTTTATTCCATAGTATTGCGCTCCGTTTTTGAAAAAAGCGGGGCGTTCTTTTTATTTCGTGATGAACAGAAAATAAGCCGAAGTAGCTCAGTTGGCCAGAGCTACTGATTTGTAATCAGTGGGTCGGGGGTTCGAATCCCTCCTTCGGCTCTTATTTTTCTCAAACAAAAGACTTGGGCAGATAGTCAAGTGGCCAACGACAACAGACTGTAAATCTGTCCTCTTACGAGTTCGAAGGTTCGAATCCTTCTCTGCCCACTTTAAAAGTGAGAAAAAAGTTTGAAGATGTTCTTTTGGTAAAATGCGGGAGTAGCTCAGTTGGTAGAGCGACAGCCTTCCAAGCTGTAGGTCGCGGGTTCGAGCCTCGTCTCCCGCTCACACAGCGGAGTGCAAATTTCGGATGGCAGATGTAAATTTGAAATCTGACATCCGAAATTAACGTTGCCGTTGTAGCTCAGAGGTAGAGCACTTCCTTTGTAAGGAAGAGGTCGCGAGTTCGATTCTCATCAACGGCTCAATTTTTTGAGATAAAAAAGAGGAAAAAGTAAGGAAATAGTAAAGAAGTTAGATAAACAACTATTTTAGATAAACAAAAAACAAATAACAATGGCTAAAGAAAAATTCGTAAAAGACAAACCGCACGTGAATATCGGTACTATCGGGCACGTTGACCACGGTAAAACAACCTTGACGGCTGCAATCACTACAGTGCTTGCTAAGAAAGGATTGGCAGAGATGCGTGACTATTCTTCAATCGACAATGCTCCTGAAGAAAAAGAACGTGGTATTACTATCAATACTGCCCACGTTGAATACCAAACAGTTAATCGCCACTATGCGCACGTTGACTGTCCGGGTCACGCGGATTACAATAAAAACATGGTTACGGGTGCTGCCCAAATGGACGGTGCTATATTGGTGGTAGCAGCTACAGATGGCCCTATGCCTCAAACTCGCGAACACATCTTGTTGGCTCGTCAAGTAGGTGTGCCTCGTATCGTTGTGTTTATGAATAAAGTGGATTTGGTTGATGATCCTGAATTCTTGGAATTGGGTGAAATGGAAATCCGCGATTTGTTGACTTTCTACAAATATGATGGTAATGCTACTCCGGTTATCCAAGGTTCTGCTTTGGGAGCATTGAATGGCGAAGCTAAATGGGTAGAAAAAATTGTCGAATTGATGGCTGCTGTGGATGAATATATCCCGGTTCCTCCTCGCGCTGTTGATCAACCGTTCTTGATGCCGGTAGAAGACGTGTTCTCTATCACAGGTCGTGGAACAGTTGCTACAGGTCGTATCGAAAGAGGTCGTGCTTTGACAGGAGAGTCTGTTGAAATCATTGGTCTTTCTTTTGACAAAATGACTTCTACTATCACAGGAGTGGAAATGTTCCGCAAAATTTTGGACGAAGGCGAAGCTGGTGACAACGTAGGATTGTTGTTGCGCGGTGTAGACAAAGAACAAATCAAACGCGGTATGGTTATCTGCAAACCAGGTTCGGTAACTCCGCACACTGAGTTTAAATGCGAAGTGTACGTATTGAGCAAAGAAGAAGGAGGTCGCCACACACCATTCTTCAATAAATATCGTCCTCAATTCTATTTCCGTACAACTGACGTAACAGGAGAAATCACTTTACCAGAAGGAACAGAAATGGTTATGCCTGGAGATAACATCACGTTGAGCGTTGCTTTGATTTACCCAATTGCATTGGAAAAAGGTCTTCGTTTCGCGATTCGCGAAGGTGGACGTACTGTAGGTGCGGGTCAAGTAACTGAAATTGTCAAATAATCAGTTCTTAAAATAACAATGAAAGGGTTGCTTCGGCAGCCCTTTTTTGTTTCGTAGCGGAGAAGAAAAATATGGATACTAATGAGAGATTAGCGTTATAAAGGTTGGACTTCTCCCAATAGCGTTCCCGAAGTGCAAGCTGTGATTTTTACGTTTACGTATTGGCCAAGTTGATAATTTTCTCTCGGAATTACAACGCCTTTGTTTTGTGAATTTCGCCCGAAAAAATGCGCCTCGCTTTTTGCGGAAACACTTTCTATCAGTACTTCAAATGTTTTGCCGACATCTTCCAAATTTCGCGACCACGAAGTTTTGCGATAGACTTCTACGGCTTCCTGCAATCTGCGTTTTTTTACAGACTCTGGAATGTCGTCTGCGTATTTCTTCGCGGCTAAAGTTCCGGGACGTTCACTATAATAGTATAGGTACGCCAATTCAAAACGAACTTCATTTATTAAGTTGAGGGTGTCTTGGTGTTCTTCTTCCGTTTCAGTGCAAAAGCCGGTGATAATGTCGGTAGAAATACTTGCTTCGGGAACAATTCTCCGGATTGCCGCGATGCGATCCATATACCATTCACGGTCGTAAGTGCGGTTCATTAATTCAAGTACGCGCGAGTTTCCGCTTTGCACAGGCAAGTGAATCGATTTACAAATGTTCGGATATTTCGCCATCATTTCGAGGACATCGTCCGTCATATCTTTCGGGTGCGAAGTAGAAAAACGAACACGTAAATCGGGCGCAATCTGTGCTACTTTTTCCATCAGGCGTGCAAAGTTCACGACACTTTCATCGTATTTTGCTTCCACTAATTTTTTGCCAATCAATTTCGGATTATCGCTAAAACGATAGCTATCCACATTTTGCCCAAGAAGGGTTACTTCTTTGTAGCCTTTTTCGTAAAGATCGCGTGCTTCGTTCACAATCGAAACCCAACTGCGCGAACGCTCACGTCCGCGGGTGAACGGCACCACGCAAAACGAGCACATATTATCGCAACCGCGCATAATGGAAATGAATGCTGAAATGCCATTTGAGTTTAAACGTACAGGATTTATTTCCGCATACGTTTCTTCGCGGGAAAGCAAAACATTCACTGCTTTATGCCCTGTTTCTGCTTCGAAAAACATTTGTGGTAACGAGCGGTAAACATCAGGTCCTGCAACAATATCCACGAGTTTTTCTTCTTCCAAAAATTGCTCTTTCAAACGTTCCGCCATACAGCCGAGTACACCAATCAGCGCGTCTTTCTTTGTCTTTTTTACGGCTTGTAAATTTTGTAAACGATTGCGCACTCGCTGTTCTGCATTGTCGCGAATGGCGCAGGTGTTTACTAAAATCAAATCCGCCTCCAAATGATTATTTGTAGAATCAAAGCCGGCATTTGCCAAAATAGAAGCTACGACTTCACTATCGGAAAAATTCATTGCGCAACCGTAACTCTCGATATAAAATTTCTTGCCAATGCTTTGCACCGCTTCGGGACGAGTAGCCGTCAGCGTTTCGCCTTGTCGCGCTTCGTCAATCTTTTTCGGCTGCAATTCAAATGCAATGTCGTTGTTGTATAGCGTACTCATTGTGGAAAATGGATGGCAAATTTAGAAATAAATCTGACGATAGAACAACTAGCGTAAATGGGTGAAAAAAACGAGCAGGTTTGCGAAATCTATCGAAAAAACGAGCAGATTTGATGCTAATAGGGCAATTATCAATCGTCTGATTTATTTGTAGATTTGCGACTCAAAAGAAATAAAATGGCATTAGAAGAAACAATAAACAGCGACATTAAAACTGCGATGTTGGCGAAAGACCAAGCGACCTTGCGCGGCTTACGGGCGATTAAAGCAGCATTGTTATTGGCGAAAACCGAAAAGGGTGCGAGCGACACTATTTCCGAAGAAAAGGAAGTGCAGATTTTGACGAAGTTGGTGAAACAGCGCAAAGAATCAATCGGTATTTTTGAAGCGCAAAATCGTGCGGATTTAGCGGCCACAGAAAAAGAAGAAGTTGCCGTGATTGAAAAATATTTACCTGCGCAATTGAGCGAAGAAGAAGTGAAAGCTACGATTCAGAAAATAATTGTGGAAACAGGTGCCGCTTCTGCCAAAGAAATGGGCAAGGTAATTGGACTTGCGAATAAACAACTCGCGGGAAAGGCAGAAGGCAAGCTGATTGCTGATACCGTGAAAAGTTTATTGAGCTAAAAACGAAGTGTCATTGCGAGCGAAGTGAAGCAATCCCTCTGAAAAAACGAGGAGGTTTCTGCGAAAGCAGGAATGACGAAAACAAAACAGAATATGATTTTTGATTTATTAGTTGTCATTATAATTGGCTTAGCGTTTTGGTGGGGCTACCAAAAAGGAATTGTCTATTCCATTTTTGCGGTGCTGAGTTATTTTTTGGGTGTGATAGGCGCAGTCAAATTTTCCTATTTGCTTATTAAATATCTGAAACAATGGACAGGCCTTTCGCAAAAGCCTCTTGCTATTATTGCATTCGTGCTCGTTTTTTTGATGGTTTTGGTTTTGGTGAAAATCGTAATATGGCTATTGGAAACTATTCTGAAATCGTTTACGCTTAATACTGCGAATAAAATTGCAGGAGGGGTGCTTCATGCATTGGTCGGAGTTTATCTTTTTTGCGTGCTGCTGTGGTTCAGCAAGCCTTGGGATTTGGTGCCAAAAAACGAGCAGGAAATGTCGCACTCGTATCGCTACATCAATAATATTGCACCCGATGTAATGAAGTGGAGCGGGGCAGTAGTGCCGATTTTGAAAGATACTTACAGTCAATTTGAAGGGCTGCTGATTGACGATAATACACTGCATGAAAATTCTGCTGATAGATAATTACGACTCGTTTACTTACAATTTGTATGACTATGTGGCGCGCGCCAATGTGCAATGCGAAGTAGTGAAAAATGATGCAATTACTATTGCCGAAATTGAATCGGGAAATTATGATGGGATCATTCTTTCTCCAGGTCCCAAAACACCTGATGATGCAGGAGCGACAAAAGCAATAATCAAGTATTTTTATAACAGCAAACCGATTCTCGGAATTTGCTTGGGGCACCAAGCGATTGGTGAAACATTTGGCGCAAAATTGGTGAAAGCCGATTATCCGATGCATGGGAAAACGAGTGAAATTGTTTTTGAGCCGCATTATTTATTTCAAAACTTTTTTGAGCCGTTTAATGCAATGCGTTATCATTCGCTGATTTTGAAAGATGTCGCGTCTCCGCTTCGCGTAATCGCCAAAACCAACAATGCGGAGGTAATGGCAGTGGTTCATGAAAATGAGTTGTTGTGTGGCGTACAGTTTCATCCTGAGTCAGTTCTAACCGAAAATGGGCAACAAATCATCAACAACTGGTTATTGTTTGTGAAAAAGTTTTACACAAAACTTTGACGGCTTGCGATAAAATATACTTTTGGGTTATAGTAATTATGTCGTTAACAATAAAAGAAGAGGCGGGGTTCCGTTATGTTGAAGTTGGTTCAGGACCTGTGATTGTGAATTTGCACGGTCTTTTTGGTGCGCTCAGCAACTTTAGAGACGTTACTGATTTTTTCAGTAAACGCGGCTACACAGTAGTAATTCCAATTTTACCATTATATACGCTGGAGATGGAGAAGACCAATGTTCCCGGTATGGTGGAATACGTTGAAAACTTCGTGAAATACAAAGGGTATAAAGAGGTGAATTTGATTGGCAATTCGTTGGGAGGGCACATTGCGTTGATTTATGCATTGCAAAATCCATCGGGTGTAAAATCGATGACACTGACGGCAAGTTCAGGTTTGTTTGAAAATTCGTTGGGCGACCAATATCCCCGTAAGAGTGATAAGGAATACATCAAACGTAAAACGGCTGAAACGTTTTATGACCCGAATTTTGCAACCGATGATTTGGTGGAGGAAGTTTTTGAAATCATTAATAATCGCGAAAAAGCAATTCGTGTAATTTATTTGGCAAAATCTGCTGTACGGCACAATTTGCGTGATGAATTATACAAAATCACTATCCCATGCAATCTGATTTGGGGCGCAGATGATACCATTACACCGCCATTTGTAGGGGAGGATTTTCATAAACTTTTGCCTAATTCCGAATTGACACTTTTAGAAAAATGTGGACATGCACCGATGATGGAAGTGCCACAAGTATTCAACGAGTGTATGGAAAAATTCTTAAATAAAGTGTACGGCAAGTAAACCTAAAGTGTTTTTTTGTCGTCTATTGAATATATGTTAGCCCGCGAAATTATATCAAATATGGTAAAACCCCTTTCGTATTCAGATACAGGGGAGTCTGCTTTGCTCGCGATGCACGAATTGAACGTGAATCAGATGCCGGTAACGGACGGCAAAAAATACATCGGTATTTTATCGTTGGAAGAAGTTGCGCTTGCAAAACATTTGGATGAAGCTCTTTCGCAAGTGCACACGTCTCTTAAACGACCTTATGTGCACGAAAGTTCACACTTGTTTGATGTGATGAAAGCCGGTTTGGAATATAATGTTCGGGTAGTTCCTGTGCTTTCTGATGAAAATGACAATTATTTGGGTGTGATTTCTGCAGAAAGCTGTTTGAAAGCCTTTTCGGAGCTCAACTCTATTTCTGACGAAGGCGGAATTGTAGAACTTGCTGTTCCGATGAAAGATTTTTCAATGGCAGAAATAGCTCGTATTATTGAAAGCAATGATGTTCGAGTTTTGGCTTGTTATACAAATATTGACCCGAAAACAAATCGGGTGAATGTTACCGTAAAAACAAATTCCAATGAATTAGCTGCGGTGATTTCAGCTTTTGAACGATTCGGCTACGAAATTCAGGGTTTCTATCACGAACAAGAATATACTGAAGACCTGAAAGAAAACTACGATGCGCTTGTCCGCTTTATGAATGTGTAGTGTTTTTTGTGTGAAGAGGGTAAATAAATCGGAGCGAATTTTCAGTTTAACTCCAAATTATCTGCCACTAAATTTTCCAACTTAGGTAACTGGAGAAAATCAGTTGAAATTTTTTGCAGCGCTGAAGCGGCATTTAATAGCCCTTGTTTCCGTAGTGTAGGTTTAGTGTTCCAAATCGTTTGCAGAAGCCATGTTTGTGCGTCAGTGGCGCTCATCGAAAATCGGGCTTGTAATTCACCAATCGTGTTTTTGTTGACAATGAAATTTTTGCACTGCTGCTCCATTAGCGAAATAGTTTGCAAAACAAGCTCTTTTTTTGTTTCGTACGATTTGCGGTTTGCCACAATCAAAAAACTTGACCATGGAGCGGAAAACTCACCAATGGAGCGTAATTCTCCAGAGACTACATGAGGCTTTGTGGTGTATTTTTCCCAGTAAAAAATATCGCTCTCATTTTTTGTGAGGGAATCCACCGCGCCTTGTAAACTCTTAATTTCTATCAATGAGTAATTCGAGAGCGATTCGCCCCTTTGTTCTGCATGAATAAGCGCCATTAAATGTGAGCCTGAACCTAAGCGGCTAATTGCAATGCGTTTCGCATAACTGTCGTACACCGAGCTTACGGCACTTTCTTCGCCCGTGAAAATCCCCCATACCAAAGGGGATGAAATATATTCTTTCACGATTAGCGCGTCCAAACCATTTGCCGCAGCAGAAAGGAATCCTTCGGTCAATAAAATAGCTAAATCTAACTCTCCGCTTTTCAATGCGCTCACCATTTCGCCCGTACCGCCCTTATAGTATTGCCACGATACGTCAATATTGTTTGTTGAAAAAATTTGCTGTTCAATCGCCAATTGCCAAGGCAAATTAAAGTGTTCAGGAACTCCGCCAATACTTAGTTTTGCTGTCATTTTACTTCTCTTCCTTAAACAAATTCTTTTCGTCTGTCACCTCCACTAAGTCGCCATTTTTAAGAGTTTTAGAGATGAGTTTAAAAGGAGCTTTAATAACTGATTGCCCGTCTTTTAATCCACTCAGGATTTCAATGTTCATCGCATCTTGGATGCCTGTAGAAACTTCTGCCAATGTTGCCTTGCCGTTTTCTACTACAAACACAACCTCTTTCGCTTGCTCATTTTTTTGACCCACTTCAGCATCTTCGTCTACTTTCTTTTTGTAGCCGCCTTTTAGTTCTGCTTCATCGCGTGTGGTTACTGCTTGAATTGGCACAGAAAGTACCTCGTTTTTTGATTGGGTTTTAATGTCTGCCGTTGCCGAC
>JAEYZB010000022.1 GCA_023428205.1 Bacteroidota bacterium
GCTCAGTATAACACTTGTCGAAATGAGCAAGTTTCAGTTATTCTCGAAAAAGTGAGAAGGACGAGCTGAGAAATGGTGTGAAAAAACGAGCAGGATTTGTTTTTTATTTCCCTAAGGCATTATAAATCACGCGTTGTAATTCGGAACGAACGTTCATGCGCAGTATTTTTGAATTGTTTGCATTGGGATAAACGCGGTTGGAAAGAAATACAAATGTCAAGCGATTTGTCGGGTCGCTCCATACACAAGTCCCTGTGAAACCGGTGTGCCCGAATGTACTCAGGGGAACTTTTGCGTAGCAAGGAGATTGTTTACTGCCATTGGGTTCGGGCTTATCGAATCCTAATCCGCGTCTTGATTTGTCAGAATATTGCTCTGTAAAGAGCGTTACTGTTTCTTCCGAAAAATATTGTTTTCCGTTGTAGGAGCCTTTGTTCAATAGTAACTGCGCAATTTGCGTTAAATCCACCGCATTGCCGAAAAGACCTGCGTGTCCTGCCACACCGCCATACATAGCTGCGCCAGGGTCGTGTACATAGCCGCGAACTTGTTGTCCGCGAAATATTTTATCGTCTTCCGTGGGTGCTATTCGCGACACGTCAAATTGTTCATACGGTTTGTACAATGTACGCATCAACCCCATTGGTTGATAGAAATTTTGCGCTACATAGTCATCTATATTTTGTCCGCTGATTTTCTCCACTATTTTCTGTAAAATGTAAAAATCTATATCGCTGTATACATATCCTTGTTCAGGTTTTATGGGCGAAGTGTACATCTTGCGCCACATCGTGTCTTTGTAGTCATTGCGAATAAACAGACATTCTGCCACGGGAGTGGAAAATCCCGGTTCTGCATCGGTTCGGTAATAGGTATTGAAATTGGAGTCAATAGTGTTTCGGGAAAACTCAATGAATGGCTTTAAGCCTGCTTGATGTGTAAGAACGTCCGCTATTTTCAACGGCTTAATGGTTGCACTGTCGTCCAATTCCAAGTAGTCGCCAACCGTTTTATTTAGATCTAATTTTTTCTCATCGTAAAGTTTCATTACAGAAAGTGTTGTTGCTGCTATTTTTGAAATGGAAGCCCAGTCGTACAGATCTGTTGTTTTCACTTTCTGATTTTCATACGTCATATTGCCGGAAACTTTGTTCCATATCAATTTATTGTCTTTTACCAATGCAATTTGACAGCCGGGAAAAGCTCTAGCTATCAAGCCGTTCATCACGATTTCGTCCATTTCGCGCAGGTCTTCGGTTTTTAAACCTGCTTCTTCCGGAGTAGCAATTTGCAGGCGGATTACGGTGTCGGAAATAATACCCATTCCCTCCCGAAACCTGTCGGAAGCGGTAACAGGAAGTGTTCCCGTACAAGTAATTCCTCCTAGCAAAGCGTTGGCAGCAGCGAGTTGCGAAGCATCATTATCTTCATAGGCCACCAAAATATTTTTTATGTTTTCGAAATATTTCAAACTGTATGGCGAACCAAAAATAGTGAGAATTACGGTGGTTCTTTTTTGCAAGGAATCAATGAAACGCACCGTAGCATCGCTGATGCCGTAGTTTCTGGAAGCGAAGCGACTCATACCATTTAGGCTTATAATTACTAAATCGTGTTGCGCGATTTCATTCACTTTCTGGTTAAAAGAAGTGGCATTTTCTTCTTCAAAAAAATATTTATCAGTTTCTAAAAACTGTTCTATATGTGTTTGAAAATTAGAGAAACCTTTATTGTCAATTGCAACCGTAGCGATATGTGAAAAATAGCGTGAAAGGGGCAGTATATTCGGTTCGGCAGCTGCAATTGTCATTGCTTTATTGTATAACTCCTGCTGCAATACTTTCGCTGATGAGTTGTTCAAATCGTTTGTCAAATTCGCGAGATTTATTTTAGGTTTTTTATTCAAGCCCAATAAATATTTGTAAGCCAAAATCTTTTTCACTTTTCGCTCCAATTCTTCCATTGGAATCATGCTATCTACTAAAGCTCGTTTTATTTTTGCTTGTCCTGCTTCCGCATTTTCCGAGAATTCCAATATGTCATTTCCCGCAGCAAAAGCCATAGAGTCAACAACGCCCGCTGCGTAATATTTTGACGCCCCTTTCATATTCAGCGCATCGGTAACAATCAAACCTTTGTAGCCTAAAGCTGTTTGCAGTAATTGAGTAGTGATAATAGGAGAGAGCGAGCTCGGGAGATTAGGCGTAGTGTCTAATTGTGGCATTCGTAAATGAGCAGTCATTACACTTCCTACACCTGCTCCAAATAAAATGCGAAACGGATATAGTTCCAAACTGTCCAATTGCTCTAGCGATTTATTGATTGTCGGTAAAGTCAAATGAGAATCCATATCCGTATCACCGTGTCCGGGGAAATGTTTCGCGCAGGCCACAATGTTTTGGCTTTGCATTCCATCCATATATTCCAAGCCTTTTACCGCCACATTCATTTTATCTTCCCCAAATGAACGGTCGTTGATTACAGGATTTCCGGCATTATTGTTTACGTCAATTACAGGCGCGAAATTCATGTTGATGCCGATACGTTTACATTCTGCACCAATTTCTGCGCCCATTTTACGGATGATTTCATTGTCACGAATGGCACCGAGTGTAAGTTGATGCGGAAACTGTATAGTGCTGTCCCACCG
>JAEYZB010000026.1 GCA_023428205.1 Bacteroidota bacterium
TTCTTTCTCTTTTCCTTTGAGGAAATTGTAGGAAATGAACACCTCTTTGCGCGAAGAAAAAACAGAAAGTTTACTGTCTTTATGGTCGGAAATAATACTTTGTTTCACACGCTCCGATTTAAGTTCAATCTTAAAGCGTTTTACGTAGTACTGCTTACTATCTCCGTCATAATACACGGCAGAATAAATGCGTTCAGGATTAAATTTTTCAATGATGTAAATATCCTCCATTTCATATTTATTCGTGGTTTCAAAGTTCGTGAGTTCCACGTTCCCATCTTTGTACACCACGAGTACATTGTCGCCCGTGTTGAACTCTCCTAAGTAGTCCGATTTCTCTTGCTCCTCCGTAACCAATCGCCCGAACTTGTTGTTAATCCACAGTTTTATGCCACCAATACTGGACTCGCCTTTCGCAATCAAATCAATTTTTCGCACAGGAAATTTCGTTAAGATATTTCCTAATGCACCGCGCCCTTTGATGTCGAGTGTTGCGAAATCGAATTCAAATTCTTTGTTGCGAGCCGATGAATTGGGGTGCAGTTGCACGCGCACCACTTCGGTTTCCGAATTTGCATTTACTGTAAAATACAACAGCTTAGAACCTGTATTTCCTTGCGTAATATCGTACTCTTTGTCGCGCGTAATTCCTGTTATATTAAACCGTTTTACATAAGTGCGTTTTGAGGTGCCATCGTAATACGCCACGTTATATGCTGTTCGTTCATCTCCTTTTTGCCACACGGCAATATGAATGATTTCCTTGCCGACAAACTTCTTATCACCCAAGCGCGAAATCAGCATTTTCCCACTTCGCGTAATGGCAATAATGTCGTCAATGTCGGAACATTCACACACAAATTCGTCTTTCTTCAAACCGGTACCGAAGAAGCCTTCCGCACGGTTTACGTACAACTTCGCATTGTTTGCAGCAACATGTTTCACTTCGATAGTTTCGAAGCCTTTGATTTCCGTTTTGCGTTCGCGACCTTTGCCGTATTTTTTCAGCAAATCTTCAAAATACGCAATCGCAAATTCGGTCAAGTGTTCTAAATTGTGTGCCACTTGCTTCAAAGCCTCTTCGATATTTTTGATTTCTTCATCGGCTTTGAAAGAATCGAATTTTGAAATGCGTTTGATTTTTATTTCCGTTAAACGAATAATATCGTCTTGTGTAATTTCGCGCTTGAAAAGTTTTTTGTACGGCTTCAACCCTTTGTCAATGGCCGAGAGAACACCCTCCCATGTTTTTTCTTCCTCAATGTCGCGGTATATTCTTTTTTCGATAAAGATTTTTTCGAGCGAAGAAAAATGCCACTTCTCGTTCAACTCCTCTTGCTTGATTTCAAGTTCGCGTTTCAGCAACGCTTTCGTGTTTTCAGCGGATATGCGTAAAATCTCATCCACCGTGAGAAACATTGGTTTGTTATTCACAATTACGCAGGCATTTACCGAAATTGAATTTTGACAATCGGTAAAGGCATACAGCGCATCAATCGTTACGTCAGGGTCTGTGCCGGGTTGCAAGTCAATTTGTATTTCAACATGCTTTGCGGTGTTGTCCGTAACTTTTTTGATTTTGATTTTCCCTTTGTCATTCGCTTTTAAAATGGATTCAATCAGCGAACCGGTAGTTGTTCCAAACGGAATCTCTTTTATGAGTAACGTTTTTTTGTCAAAGGCTTCAATCTTTGCGCGTACTTTCACTTTGCCTCCTCGACCACCTTGGTTGTATTCACTCACATCCACAAAACCCGCAGTCGGAAAATCGGGATACAGCTTCGTTTTTTTACCTCTCAAATGGTCAATCGAAGCCTTGATAAGCTCAATAAAATTATGCGGTAAAATTTTGGTCGAAAGCCCCACCGCAATACCATCAGCACCGTGCGAAAGCAAGAGCGGAAATTTCATCGGAAGTGCAACAGGTTCTTTTTTTCGCCCGTCATAACTCAATTGCCATTCCGTAGTTTGTGGATTGAACGCTACGTCTTTGGCGAATTTCGACAAACGCACTTCGATGTAACGTGGTGCTGCCGCGCTGTCGCCTGTGCGTACATCGCCCCAGTTTCCCTGTGTGTCGAACATCAGTTCTTTTTGTCCGATATTCACAAGCGCATCACCAATACTCGCATCTCCGTGCGGGTGGTACTGCATCGTTTGCCCGATTACGTTCGCCACCTTGTGAAAGCGCCCGTCATCCATTTGATATAGTGCGTGCAAAATTCTGCGCTGCACCGGTTTCAGCCCGTCTTCAATTGCAGGCACAGCACGCTCCAAAATCACATAACTCGCGTAGTCCAAAAACCAGTTTTTGAACATACCGTCAATATGTTCCTCCTGGTTTTCTGTGTTGTTGGGTAATTCTTTCTCTTCCATTGCAAGACAAACTTAGAATTTCTGTGCAATCAAAATTTAGGGGTTTTCCCCACGCTATGTGCTTAACTTTTGAAATGTGGACAAAAATGTGACGTTGCCAAGTGTTTCCATGCGGAAATCCTGTTCCTTTTTAAAGGACTTGGTGGAGACCTGCTCGTTTTTTCCCGCCATTTACTTCCTCAAACTCTCTTCCACGCTAATTCCCACAAACTCTTCTAACGTGAAACCTACTGCACGTGCTTGTTGCGGTACAATACTCTCTTCGGAAAAGCCGGGAATAGAATTTACTTCGAGCATGTGAAAATCGCTTTCGCCCAAGATGTAATCAATGCGACACATTCCTTTGAATCCTAGTTTCTCGTAGATTTTTACGGAAGTTTCCTGGATTTTTTTCGTCCACGCATCGCCAATTTCTGCAGGAGTTACTTCCTGCGATTCGCCTGCATATTTTGCTTTGTAATCGAAGAAGGAATTTTTAGTTTTTATTTCCGTAATCGGTAAGGCGGTTACTTTTCCGTTGTGTGTGAAAACGCCATTCGTTACTTCGCGACCCACTAAAAAGGTTTCCGCCAGCACTTCATCGTCATATTTGAAACCTTCTGCTATTGCGGTTTCTAATTGCTCTGCGCTATCCACTTTTGAGGCGCCATAGCTGGATCCGTTTTTATTCGGTTTCACGAAAACCGGAAATGAAAGTTGCGACTTTATGCGTTCCGCGAAGGGCGCGATTCCATCATTTTTGAAACCCAAAACGGCTTTAGCGGTTTGTATTCCCAGAACAGAAAGATATTCTTTCGTGCGCTGTTTGTCGAATGTGAGTGCAGCTTGCAACACTCCGCAACAATTGTATGGAATGCCGAGTAAATCAAAATAACCTTGCAGCTTTCCGTCTTCAGCGGGTGTGCCGTGAATCGCCACAAATACCGCATCAAAACGAACGGTTTCGCCATTCAGCAAAAGAGTAAAATCGTTTTTGTCAATTTTCGCTACACGTGTTTCATCATGCAAATACCACCAATCCTTTCCGTCAATCAGAATTTTATAAACGTTATATTTTTCTTTGTTGAGGTGTTTGTAAATCACGCCTGCACTTTTCAGCGCAATACCGACTTCTGCGGCTTCTCCGCCCGTGATTACGGCAATATTTTTTCGCATAAATTTTGTTTTCTATGCCTAAAAATAGCGCTTTCTTGATTACTGCCTTATCTTCGCGCTTCCGATTATAAACAGACAATTGATGACAGCTAATTTAGTGGACAGAATTACAAATTTAGTGCAACTTGGGAAAGCCTTGCGAACAGATGAGCAGTTTCAGGAAGTATGCGACAAGGCGCATATCAATAATCCATTTTTTACGAAGGAGTTCGTGCAACATGCAGTGGACTCTATCTGCTCTGAAATGTTGGATGAAACGAAACTACGAGCGTTTGTAAATGCTTATCCTGCCTTGTCTGCAAGTGGGTCAAAAAAACGAGCAGGAATTATTATGGCGGGAAACATTCCGCTTGTAGGATTTCATGATTTTTTGTGTGTGTACCTGACGGGTTTTGATGTTCACATAAAACTTTCGTCTAAAGACGACAAACTGTTTCCTGCTCTTTTGAAAGTATTGGCGAAAATAGATACTTCGGTAAACGAACAAGTGAAACTCGTGGAGCGCTTGGAAAAATTTGATGCGGTAATTGCGACCGGCTCTAACAATAGCAATCGCTACTTTGAATATTACTTTCGAAACCACCCGAAAATTTTGCGCAACAACCGCAGTTCTGCCGCGATTCTATCGGGCAATGAAAGTGAGGAAGAATTGAACAATTTAGCCGATGATATTTTTCTGTATTTCGGTTTAGGTTGCCGTTCGGTGTCAAAATTATTTGTGCCGAAAGGCTATGATATTACGCAACTCTTCCCGCATTTTTCTAAATACGATTGGTTTCACAGCCATTCAAAGTATATGAATAATTACGATTACTATCGCTCGATTTTATTGTTGAACGGCACACCGCATTTGGCGGACGAAAAACTGATGATTGAGGAAAATGAAAAAATCGTTTCGCCTATTTCGGTCATTTATTTTGAGCAATATGAAGATGCTGCGAGTTTGAAAAAACGGCTTGCAGAGATAGACTCCCAATTGCAATGCGTAGCCGCCAATGAAATCACTGCCCAATCGTTTGGAATTACTGATTTTATTCCTTTCGGCAAAACGCAGCAACCGACATTAAATGACTATGCGGACGGAGTGGATACCGTAGCGTTTTTGTTGAATCTATAACAAGGAATTTTATATGTTTGGTATATGCAATACATAAACAGAAAAACAATATCGGGTGTCGTGCTCGTTTTTTTGACCCATTTTGCTTTTGCACAGCAACACACATTTCAAATGTCGGCATTCGGCATTGACTTTGGAAAGCTTACGGTAACGAGAACACAAGAGAATGATAGCACAGAGCTATATTCCTTACATGCTAAAGG
>JAEYZB010000047.1 GCA_023428205.1 Bacteroidota bacterium
ACTCAGTACCGCGAATTTGGATAGTTGACAAGACTCCTGCTCGTTTTTTCAGAGGGGCTTAGTTATCTATTTGAATAAAAATATGACAAAAATCATATTCTGAACTTTCTTTCGTCATTTTTTGGAAAAAGAGTACTTGTACATTTGCGTCAGAAAAACAACGATTATGTGCGGACATTCTGATTCAGCCGACAAAATCATTCAAAAAATTGTACACGAAGTATACCCTGCGATTAAGGAGCAGTTTTACTTGGCGGAAACAGATGTTGATGATGTACATTTTTATGTTGCTCTCACCGCGTTGAAAACAGAGTTTTCGTTGCTTTCAACTTATGAAACCCGCTTAGTTTTTCCATCAATATTGAAAGTGTTTAATACCAAACATCATACAGCCTTACCTGAACTTCCGAACATCGCTGAGTTGCAGCAACTCACACGCCACAAGGAACAGCGATTGTTGCAACTTGTTCAGGGTTTTGCAAAAGAGTACGCAAAAACGGAAATGAAAAATCCTGCTGTTGATAAATTAATTCGTCTTTTTTATGAGGATTTTACGCTTATCAAGAACGAATGGAATAATATGGTTTCAGTTTGGCAAAAGGGTTGCGCTTGTTTTCAAAAAACAAATTTATTATTATTGAACAAAAAAGAATATGTCAAAGATTAAAAATATCCTATGTCCGATAGACTTCTCGGAGACATCAAGTGAAGTATTGGAGTATGCTGTTCAATTGGCAAAGGCAAATAGTGCTTCCATTCATTTGTTGAGCGTAATGGAACCATTGGTTTTGATAGACTCTGTTCCTGCCGACTATAATGAAATGGTAGAAAAGATGCGCGAGGCGCGTGAACATCTTTTAGATAAAGCAGTAGAGGAATTACAGGCTTCGGCTCCGCACCTCAAAATAACTTCAGAGCTTTTAACTCAGTTTGATGCTGCCGATGCAATATTGGAAGCAGGAAAGAAAAATGCTGCGGACTTAATTGTAATGGGTTCTCACGGCAGACGAGGATTAAGCCGTGTGCTGATGGGAAGCGTTGCGGAGAGTGTGATGCGCGAAGCGAATTGTCCGGTATTGATTTTGAAACTTAAAAAAGACAAATAATCATTATGAAAAATAACACAGAAAACGAAGAATTTAAACCGAAAGGAGCTGTTGCATTTTTTATTGCGCTCTTGGCTCTTTGTGCGGGAATTTGGTACTACATTTATTCTCTCATGCTAAACGTAAATAAATAATACTATGGATAAAATAGAATTAAGGGTTATGGCGGCTTCCGGCACCCTGCTTGCGATATTTTTAGTGTCGTTGCTCTATGCTACAACCGCCCGAAAAATTGATGTTCCGGCTTGTGTTCCGTACAGCGGAGCTTTCAAGCAAGCGCAGCTAAAGCAGGTGGATAGTAATACCTATGAAGGTTTTTTTGTGGCAAAAATGTGGGCATTTGAGCCGAGTGAAGTGTATATTCCTGTGGGTAGCGAATTAGATATTTATCTCACTTCACAAGATGTGGTTCATGGATTTCACATTGAGAAAAAAGGAGTAAATATGATGGCTGTTCCGGGGGCGATTTCCAAACAGACGGTTCGTTTTGACGAGCCTGGTGTTTATAAAATTGTGTGCCATGAATATTGTGGTACCGGACACCAAAATATGGAAAGTGAAATCATTGTAAACCATCTTTTAAAATAAGAAATATGAAAATCAGTAAATCATTAAAAACGGTTCTTCTAATAGAATTATTACTACCCGTTACGCTGCTTTTGATCGGTATTTATCACGGATTGATGCAGGTGATATATCGCTCAGGATTATTGAATTCTGCTAAAGAATTGCACTTGGATTATTATCAAGGTTTGACACTCCACGGTGTGATTAATGCGGTGGTCCTTACCACATTTTTTGCCGTGGCATTCGGTCATGCTTGTATTGCATATTTTCTGAAGAAAGAGCCGACTAAATCAATTTCATGGTTGTCGTTGGTATTGATGGTTGTTGGAACTTTAGCGGCAGCTTGGGCAATGTTGGCCGGCAAAGCAAGTGTCCTTTATACGTTTTATGCTCCATTAAAAGCGCATCCTCTCTTTTATTTAGGAACGGCTGTGTTGATTGTGGGAAGTTGGATTGCGTATTTTGATTGGGTCTTTATTTATCGCAGATGGAGAAAAGAAAATCCGGACGCAGAACTTCCCTTAGCGATTTTAGGTACGTTGGTGAATTTTACAATATGGTTTATTTGTACCTTGGCAGTGGCTTATGAAGTGTTGGTATTATTGGTGCCTTGGTCGTTGGGATGGACCGATACGGTTAATGTTCCATTGACGAGAATGTTGTTTTGGTTTTTTGGACATGCGTTGGTTTACTTTTGGTTGTTGCCCGGTTACATTATGTTTTATACCATGTTGCCGAAACTTTCAGGAGGAAAGTTATTTAGTGAAAACGCGGGACGTTTGGCCTTTTTCCTATTCTTGATTTTATCTATTCCGGTAGGTGTTCACCACCAGTTTTCAGAGCCTGCTTTTAGTCCATCTACAAAATTGTTTCAAAGTATTTTAACATTTGGCGTTGCATTGCCAAGTTTTATTACGGCATTTACAATCGCGGCTTCATTGGAGTACGGAGCGTGGAAACGCAAATCGCGCGGCCTGTTCGGCTGGATGCTTAATCAGCCGTATTTTGACACGCGCGTACCGTTATTTGGTTATTTGATTTGCGGATTAATATTGTTTATCTTCGGTGGAGTTACCGGTTTGGTGAACTCCTCTTATTCTCTCAATTCCATGGTACACAATACCGCTTGGATGCCGGGGCATTTTCATATGACTGTTGCAGGGCCTGTTTTTTTGGCTATCATTGGAATGGCATTGCATATTGCTGCTTCCGTGAGCGGAAAAGAAATTCGCTTTAAAAACTTTTATGTAATGACACCCTATTTGTGGACTATTGGTATTGCCGTATTTTCTACCGGATTGATGATTGGTGGTTTGCGTGGTGAACCAAGAAGAACTAACTTGGGACTTACTTATTTGAATCCGGAGAATAGCCTGTTCCGTCCTGAATGGGTTTCAACTACTAATTTAGCATTGTTTGGAGGGATTATCATGACAATAGCATTTGTGCTATATGTAACATCTTTTTTTGCAACTCTATTTAGCAAAAAAACAAACGAGGAAATATTGGATTTCCCTGTTGCCGAACCATTGCATAAAGAGCCGAGAGTACAGATTTTACAGTCTTTTACCCCTTGGTTGGTAATTATGGGACTGGTGATTTTGTTGGCTTATGTACCGGCATTGATGGACGCATTCAAGTACACCGGGGAAGGAGCTCCGGCTTACGAACCGGAAAGTCCAACTCCAATTATTAATACTAAGTAGTCATCTGTCATGGACAAAAGAGCCTTATTCTCTGTTTTCTTTTTGTTGGCGGTAGTGCTCACAGCATTCAGCGGTTACTCTGCATGGACGGGGTGGGAAAGTAGAATGATGTCATTGCCTTATTACGGTAGTGGTTCTGTAGCGCAAAATGTAAGTGATTGTGAGGCGCTGGGAATCGAGGCTGTGTCGCAGTTTTCGTTCAGCAATCAGGAAGGTGCAATCGTGGATCAGGATTTTGTGAAAAATAAAATATGGGTGGCGAATTATTTTTTTACGCATTGTCCGTCTATCTGTCCTCGAATGAGCACAAACATGGCTGATTTGCAAAAACAATTTGCAAAAGAAGAAGATATCCGTTTTATTTCTTTTAGCTGCGATCCGGAACGCGATAGTGTGAGCCTCTTGAAAGAATACGCAGATCGTTATCACATCAACTCTGCTCAGTGGCAATTAGCAACCGGCAATAAAACGGAATTGTACCGTTTTGCGCGTAAACAGTTGCAAATTGTGGCGACTGATGGCGATGGTGGTGAGGGTGATTTTATCCATTCACAAAATTTTGTGCTGATTGATAAAAACGGTTTTGTCCGCGGTTATTACGATGGTACAGATGAAGCGCATATTGCGCAATTGATTAAAGATATAGAGAAACTCAAACAAACCTTTTAAAACAAGTAAATTATATAGAAATGAAAAAGCTATTTTTTGTTACCGTATTTTTCAGTGCAATGACTGCTTTTGCACAAACAGATATTGAAGCGGGAAAAACAACTTTCAAAAGTCGCTGTGCGGCCTGCCACAACGTTGATAAAGCACTTGTCGGTCCTGCATTGAAAGATGTAGAGAAACGTTATAGTGAGAAATGGATCATTGATTTCGTTCGATCTTCGCAAACGATGATAAAAAACGGAGATAAAGATGCCGTTGCGATTTTCAACCAAATGAATCAGGCTGTAATGCCCGATCATGCGGATTTGAAAGATGCAGATGTATTGAACATCTTGGCGTATGTAAAAGACGAATCGGCAAAGCTTGAAGCGAAAGCCGGTGAAGCGCCATTCCAACGTCCGGCCGAAGTGAAAGGTTCGGAGAGGCCGCTTTCTATTTCAAATGACCGTTGGGTTTTTATCGGATTTTTCATTTTGGTCATTTTGATAATTGTGATGCTTGATAAAGCAATTAAAGTACAATCAATGACTAGAGACAAAGAGTAATTGTGGAGGCGGATTCATGCACTTTTATATCTTAGCAGACAACAAGTGTATTTTGTTTTATGCTTCACGAAATTGCCTTAACCCTTATTCCTAACATTGGTTCTGCAATGATTCAGAACTTGGTTGCGTATTGTGGAAGCGCTGAAAAAGTATTTTCTGCTTCGCAAGCCAAATTGATAAAAGTGCCGAATATCGGTCCTGAACGCGCTCGCTCTATCATAGAAAATAAGCACGTTTTACAGCAAGCGGAAGAAGAATTGAAATTTATTTCTGATTACAACATTCAACCCCTTTTCTTTACTTCCGAAAATTATCCGCAACGATTGAGAGAATGTTCGGATATGCCCGCGATGCTCTATTACAAAGGTGTTGCCGATTTGAATGCTGCTAAAATTGTTGGTATTGTCGGCACGCGAAACATTACAGAATACGGGAAAGAGATTACAAAAAACATAGTGAAGGACTTGCAAGATTCAAATATCTTGATTGTAAGTGGATTGGCTTATGGGGTGGATGTTCACGCACATCAAGCTGCATTAGAGGTAGGATTACCGACAGTTGGAGTTTTAGGACACGGACTAAATCAGATGTACCCGCAACAACATCGTAATGTAGCAAAGCGGATGGTAGAGCAAGGTGGTTTATTGACAGAATACTCATCGAAAGAGAAATTTATGCCACATAATTTTCCTCAGCGAAACCGGATTGTTGCGGGGATGTGCGATGCTGTAGTCGTTGTTGAATCCGCTGTAAAAGGCGGTGCGGTAATTACCGCAAACATTGCTAATTCGTATAATCGAGATGTGTTTGCTGTGCCGGGCAGAGTAGGCGATAAATATAGCGCGGGCTGCAATTTTTTGGTTAAAACCTATAAAGCGCAAATCGTGGAAAACGGGAAAGATGTTTTAGATGCGATGTTATGGGACAACACGGAAACGCAAAGCAAAAAATCAGTAAAACAAATTACACTTCCGCTTTCAAAAGATGAGCAAAAAATCTATCAATTATTGCAGGAACAAAACGAATTGGAAATAGACCGAATAGCTGTTTTGTGTACAATGAACCCAAGTAAATTGGCGGGCGTTTTATTGGAAATGGAAATGAATGAAGTAATCGTTTCTTTACCCGGTAAACGTTATAAATTGACTCGCTAAGAAGTTTTTACAAAACCTTTCACGGAGCCGTAAATTCCTTGCAGAGACCGGAAGTTCAGGGGGAATTCCAGAAAGACATGCAACATACTCAATAGCAATAATGCTTGTAATCCTACAATGTAATTATAGGCATACAGCGCTACACTTCCTGCCCATAGAATCGCTGTGCTGATGAGCCATTTTTTGGGGACATCGTGCCAACGAATTACAGACGTTTTAGAAAACCAATTTAAATAATGATAAGTGTATGCAAATGCGACTAAACGCATTACGCTTGTTCCTAATTTGGAATTGAAAACTTTTTCGACTGTAGGTTGTGCATCACCCAAAAAGTGCATTATGGTTTGATTTACGAACGCGAAATTTGTGGCGGTAATATTTTGTTTTGCGTATTCGCTTACTTCGTAAAAAGAGAATGTCGGGTGAAAAACGAAAAAACTTATGGCACACAACACAAACACGATTACAGAAATCAGTCCTGTAACACTTTTGTTTTTCAGCGCACCTTGAATAATGAATAAGCCTGTAAAAAGAAAAACGTGAATTAGTGTGGGAAGCAGCACCGCAAAAATCAAAAAAAAGTTGCGAGTTTTTAGAAAGACCAATCCAATCAAAAAGCCGATAGCAATAGCAATCAGCTTATATAAGAAATTGTCAAACAAAATCATTCCAAGAGCACTTGCAAATGCTAAAAATAAACATAGCGCATTGCTTTCGGGCGGTGCCTTAAAAATGAACGTCATTGATATCAACACCAAACACAAAAAGATCAACCAAACGAAATCGTATTTTCCGGTGGCAAAATAGCTGCGTTTGTGCAGCCAGCCAATTTCCGTGAGGTAGTGCAATGGTCCTAACACTGCGTACGAAAACAAAAATAATTCAAAGGGCAATATAAATGCCGCCACGCTTGCCAAAAGCATCAGCGCGATATTTAAAATGTCAATTTTTACAGTATTCATTACAGCCAAATAAATTGAATGTCTTGATTGATTTCAGGGTGCAAGGAATAATGCACAGGGCAGGTTTTGGCGGTATTTTCCAAAATCGTTTTTTCCTTTTCTGTGAAACCATTTGCCGGAAATTCCAATTTCGCTACAATGCCGGAAATTCTGCGCGGTTCGCTACCCATAATTTTCGTGATTTCGCAACGCGTACCGCTTAAATCCAATTGCATTTGTGCGGCTTTTATTCCCATTACGGTGAGCATACATGCCCCCAAAGCCGTTGCGACTAAATCGGTTGGCGAAAACGCTTCCCCTTTGCCGTGATTGTCAATTGGCGCATCAGTAATAATGCTATTGCCCGAAGCGAGATGCAGGCAAGTTGTGCGCAACTCACCATTATATGTTACCGTAGATGTCATAATCTTAAAATGAAAAACTAAAAGTGAAAAATTATTGGCAAATTGTCTAATCGTCAAATTGCCTAATTCTTCTACCTTTGCACCTCAAAAATAGAATATACTATGGCATTTTACAGATGGATATTAAAATATAGATTATACATCGGATTAATTTTACTGGCGGTGGCGGGAATATTCGCGTATCGCGCTGATTGGGTGAGCTTCTCTGTAATTTTGTTGTTGGCGATTGTGGCGATTTTTTCGCATTTCTTTTTTGGTCCGTTGCGCTTGGTACAGCATGCAATGGAAATTGGGGATACGGAAACGGCACGAAAATATTTAGCCTCCATTAAATATCCGAAATTATTGTTCAAGCCTATACGCCAAGGCTACTATATGTTGCAATCCAACATCGCTATGATGGATAAAGACTATACTAAAGCAGAAGGCTTTTTGAAAGACAGTCTGAATAGCAAAAGTGATTTAATCGGTAAAGAATATGAAGGCGCATCGTACTTGCAATTAGGAATGCTCTCTGCGCAAAAAGGAGACGTAAAAGGAGCAAAATCGAACCTGAAGTTGGCGTTACAAAAAGGTTTGCCCGATAACGACAGCAAAGCAACGGCTTTTCTACAGCTTGCTTCATTAGAACTTTCCGTAAAGCAATTCAAAATCGGCAAAGATTATTTCCGCAAAGCAAAAGCGCTAAACCCTAAAGCGAAGGAATTGAAAAGTCAAATTGCAGAAATGGAAAAATACGTAGCGCGCATTCCGGGATAAAACACCTCAGATGGGTAAAAAAAACGAGCAGAAATCAATGATTCCTGCTCGTTTTTTTATGTGTTTTCGTAAACATGCTCGTTTTTTCACATCACTTTAGATACTTCTGTTTTTGGGTTCTATTTCAAAGTCCTTCCTAATTTTCGTTTCCCACACTTTATCTTTTTTGTGTTTATAAGGCGCCTTTTTTTGTTGAAAACCTGTGTAAATCTATGTGTATAACGCATTTTTTGCTAAAAATGGAATTTTTATCCCACAAATTACCACTTCTTAAATCCTTGTATTTACTATGTTTTTATGCTGATAATTTGGTTGTTTACTTTTTGTTGATTACTTTCGTGGGAGAAAGTGGTAAGATGTGTGCTTTTGGCTTACGTTTGCGCTATCAAAAAATAACAAATGCGTTTTCTAGGAGAAATACAATGTTCGGTAGATGACAAAGGCAGGATTAAAATGCCTGCGTCATTGGCGAAGCATTTTCCTGCTGAAGACGGCAATCGTTTTATGATAGCCAAGGATTTGGAAGACTGTTTAGTGGTCTATCCTTTGAAAACGTGGGAGCAACAAGAACAGCAACTTGCCAAACTCAACAACTTCAATCCTACACACCGTGCATTCAAAAATGCCATCACGGTAGGGCTTACTGAAATGGAACTGGATAACGCAGGTCGCTTTTTGATTTCCAAATCGCTGATGAAATACATCGGCAATGCGAAAGAAGTGGTTCTGAAAGGGCAGTTCGACCGCATCCAAATTTGGGAGGTAAGTCGTTACGAACAATACATTCAGGGGAATATCGGAAACATTTCGGCTATTGCCGAGGATGTGTCCAATTATCTCGATGGATTGGCAAAATAAAACAAAGTGTATCATTTAAGCGTTCTTTTGAAAGAATGTACAGACGGCTTGGATATTCAGCCGAACGGCATTTATGTAGATGCGACTTTCGGAGGTGGCGGCCATTCTCGCGCTATTTTGGAACAGTTAGGGGAAGGTGGAAAGCTCTATGCTTTTGATCAAGACCAAGATGCTTTTGCAAACAAACCTAACGACAATCGTTTGACGCTCATTCACGCAAATTTTGCCGACATCAAAAAAATGCTGCGCTTGCAAGGCGTGAAAAAAGTGGACGGAATTTTGGCGGATTTGGGCGTAAGCTCTCATCAGTTTGATACGGCTGAACGCGGCTTCAGTTATCGTTTTGAAGGGGCACTCGATATGCGAATGAACCAGCAGAGCGGGCAGACAGCGGCTGATGTTTTGAACGCGTACACAGAAGAACGTTTAGTAAAAATGTTCAGCGAATATGGAGAGGTGCCAAACTCGAAACGTCTCGCAAAAGCAATTGTTGAAATGCGCACGAAAAAACCGTTTTACTCAATTGCTTCTTTGTTGGAAGTGTTGGACGGAATGACGATGGGCGAGCGTTGGAAATATCTGTCGCAAGTGTTTCAGGCAATCCGAATGGAAGTAAATAATGAAGTGGAAACATTGCAACAGTTTTTGCAACAATGTGCAGAGCTCTTGAACGAGAATGGACGATTAGCGGTGATTACGTTTCATTCGATTGAAGATCGTTTTGTGAAGCAGTGTATGAAACATGGTGCGTTCAGCGA
>JAEYZB010000101.1 GCA_023428205.1 Bacteroidota bacterium
ATGTAGTTCCGTCTGTGAATGTAAATGTGTAGGTCCCATTGCTATTGTTGGCGATGTTCGCTATGCCATTTCCTGTCGGACCGGCAGGACCTTGTGGACCAACTGAACCGCCTCCACTGGATTTTGCGTATAACGCATACGGAACACTCAACAATTGTTCTTCTCCTAAATCTACATAACTCGTCCCTCCGTTCGGGTCAAATTCTACCTTCAAATATTTGGCGGTTATCGCGCCCCAGTTGATGTTCGAAAAGTTGGTTCCGCCTTGTGGTGTTCCTTGTCCTATACTCACCGTGAACAATCCAAACTGGTTGGTTTGGGTGGCATGACGTTCTGCGTACACTACTGTGCTTCCTGAGTAAATGGAAATACGAATGGAAACGTTTTTATCTGCCAATGGATTACCATCCGCATCACGGGCGATGGCTTGATAATTTACTGCTTCAGGAACTTGAGCGTAAAGTTGTGTCAGACCGAAAAGGGTCAGAAAAACGAGCAGGTTGAGTTTTTTCATGGTTGCAATTTGGAGTAAATCGTTCTATTATGAGAAACAAGTATAATTATTTGTTTGCTATTCTGCTCATTTTTTCAACCCAATTTTCAGCTTAACAAAAATACCCGAAAATTGGTAGTGCCTCTTCATTCCTCCTCGTTTTTCACAACCACTTGTAACTGAATGTCCAAATCCGAATTCAAAACGTTCGAATAAACAAAAAACACCTTCCGGGTCGTCTGAATAAACAAAATGCAATGTTAATTTTCAGGGGATTTTGTGTTCAATTTAAAAAATGCCTCCATACAAACGTCCGGCATTTTATAGATACCCCATCACGCTACCTCTCCTATACGTTTGCATCACAAAATTTATCCTATGAACACACTTAAAAACTTTATTCAATCCACAACCGCCCCTCTTCTTCATCTTTCAAAAGGAGGTAAGCAAATCCAAATGAAAGATGCCGAAGCAGATATGGCGTTTTGCTACGAATCGTTGGAAAAAGTGTCCCGTTCTTTTGCGATGGTGATACAACAACTTCCTCCTGAGCTGAAAGATGCCGTTTGCGTTTTTTATCTCGTATTGCGTGGTTTGGATACAATAGAAGATGACATGACTTTAGAAGAAAACGAGAAAGATCGACTACTCCGCCACTTCTATCGTTCTTGTTACTTACCCGATTTTAATCTACAAGGAATCGGAGACACGGAAGATTATCGAAATCTATTGCAGAATTTTGACAAAGTAACCCGAACATTTCTGACATTACGAGAAGAGTATAAAGAAATTATCGCAGACATTTGTTTCCGTATGGGAAATGGGATGGCCGACTGCTCCTCCTACGAAATCAAAACAATACAGGATTATGACATTTACTGCCATTATGTAGCCGGCTTGGTGGGACAGGGACTAAGCGAACTTTTTTCGGCTTCTGGTTATGAAAATGAAGATTTGGCGGCTGAAATGAGTATTGCTAATTCTATGGGTCTTTTTTTACAAAAAACAAATATCACCCGCGACTTTTTAGAGGACTTTGAAGCAGGGCGTTTTTTCATTCCAAATGAAATTTGGGAAAAACACCACACAGAATTGTCGTTTTTCAAAACGCAACCTAAAAGTACCGCTTCGCTCTCAGGACTTAACTGCATGATTGAAGATGCGCTTCGCCATTTTCCTGATTGCATTTCCTATTTGGAAAAATTAAAAAACCCGCAAGTATTTCGATTCTGTGCCATTCCGCAACTGATGGCATTGGCTACTCTAATCGAACTATACGACAATGCCAATGTTTTTATGCAAAATGTAAAAATAAGCAGAGTCCTTTCCTTAAAAATCATGATGGAAACAACCGATTTTGAGGCCGTGAAGAAAACCATATTGCAATTCATCAAAACACTAGAGAAAAAAGCAGAATCATCCCCCAACACACCACCTTCAATCTGGCACAGTATTCACAGAATTAAAATGGCTTTAGGGCAAGAAATCAATAATCCTATTTTGTTTTAATTATGAGTGAAAAAATCCAGAAAGCGGATATTTGCATAGTGGGAGCAGGCGTTGCAGGAGCAGCACTTGCCTGCACGCTGGCAAATTCCGGAAAACAAGTTTGCGTAATAGAAAAAGACTGGCGAGCACCCGATCGCATAGTAGGTGAACTTATGCAGCCTGACGGCATTGAACAATTGCAGCAAATGGGATTAAACCATTTGGTGGACGGCTACGATGCGCAAGACATTATTGGATATGCCATCATAAAAAACAATGTACCGCTACACATCAATTACCCCAATGCCAAAACAGGAAAAGGAATGCATAACGGAAAATTCATTCAGAAAATGCGGGATGAATTTTCTACGGCAAAAAACATTCAGTGTATTGAAGCCGAGGCACAGGATTTTTTACGCAACACGGACGAAAGTATTGGTGGTGTTTTATGTTTAGATAAGAACGGAAACACCTATCAAGTACACGCCAAACTGACCATTGTTGCTGACGGAATTTTTTCTTCATTTCGAAAACAAATGGTAGCGGCAAAAGAAGAAAACACCGGTTACTTTCTGGGTTTTCTGCTCCGTGACTGCCCTTTGCCTTTTGCGCAACGCGGACACGTTTTCCTTACAGAAGGTTCTCCATTTTTGTGTTACCCTGTTTCTTCTACTGAAATTCGTTTTCTAATTGATTTCCCCAAAGGCCAAGTGCCGAAAAAAGGAGAAGAATTAATGCAATTTCTGAATACACAAGTTCGTTCGCGTTTACCGGAAACAATGCACGCTGCTTTTGACACTTGTATGCGCGAAGCAAAATTTAAGGTAATGCCGAACCACTACCTCCCCGCCAAACCAAATCAAACCGATGGCGCAATTGTGTTGGGTGATGCATTAAATATGCGTCACCCTCTCACAGGTGGTGGAATGACCGTCTGTTTACGGGATGTACACACACTCAGCCATCTGCTGAAAACCACCGGTTTTGATACGCCACAAGAACGCTCGATTTTAGCAAAGTCCTTCTATAACTCCCGAACACAAAACACCGTTATCAATGTCTTGGCAGATGCGCTGTACAAAGTAATGAGCCATTCCGAACTGAAAGACGCTTGTTATGACTATCTTTCACAAGGCGGAAAACAAGCAAATGAACCAATTGCGCTTTTAAGCGGGCTGAATAAGGAAAGAACTACACTCGCCAAACATTTCTTTGCCGTGGCGGCTCAAAAAGGGTGGGAAAAAACGAGCACGAATAGAACCCTTGGTTCTATAAAAGATGCCTACAATATGTTCAGTGATGCATATAACATTATCCATCCGCTGCTCAAAAATGAATTGTCGAACAAAGCTGCACAAACAGGATTAGACACCGCTGAATTTTTATTTAAACGAAAAGCATTATGAAAAAATACACCGACTTTGTTTCGCTGTTTGAAAACTATTACGCCCAACAAAAATTTAATGAGCGATACGACATTTACCGTGCTATGAACTACATTATGGCAATGCCAAGCAAGCGCGTTCGTCCGGCACTGACACTTATGGCTTGCGAACTATTTGGTGGGAAAGCAAAGACGGCATTACAAGCTGCTGCGGCCATTGAATTATATCATAATTCCACCTTGGTGCACGATGACATTATGGACAAAGCGGAACAGCGAAGAGGCAATCCGACAGTACACAAAGTGTATGGAAATAATGTAGCTATAAACACGGGCGATGTGATGTTTATGCAGTCATACCGTTTTTTATTACAAACAAAACGAGGAAATGTTCATGAACTCACTTCTCTTTTCAACGATGCCGTATTGAAAGTGATAGAGGGACAATCTCTTGATATGGAATTTGAAACTACGTCCGAAATTTCAGAAGCAGATTACCTAAAAATGATAGAGGGCAAAACAGCGGTTCTGCTTGCGGCAGCCTTGCAAATGGGTGCGTGGGTGGCCGATGCCGATAAAAAATCTCAAAAAAGCATTTACAAATTCGGAGTGAATTTAGGTTTGTCCTTTCAAATACAAGACGACTATTTAGACGCCTTCGGTGATGGAAAAAAAACAGGAAAGGCAGTCGGTGGCGACATCGTTTTAAACAAGAAAACGCTTTTACTTGTGAAAGCCTTAGAGCTTGGCAACAACAAACAAAAACAAAAAATAAAAGTGCTTTTATCCGAAAAAAACAAGTCGAAAAAAGTAACTGAAATGCAGCAACTGATAACCGAAACGGGCGCTAAACAATATGCCGAAAAATTGATTGATTCGTATTATCAAAAAGCACTGAATCATTTAGGAAAAATTGACGTGAAGAATGAAAAAAAGCAGGCACTTGCTGATTTGGCAGAAATGCTTAGGTTTAGAGAAAAATAGAATTTTACAACCACTATGAAATACTTTTTTTCACTACTTTTTATTTGCTGCGTGCCGTATTGCTTTGCAAGCGGACATATCACGAGTGGCATTTGGACGAATGAGACACGAGACATCCGGATTCAATTTTATGAAAAAGACCAGCGCATTTACGGAAGACTTGTTTGGCTGCGCGATTCACTGGATGAAGGCCATGAAATCCGCAGAGATATTTATAACGAAAATGCGCGACTGAGGAGTCGAAAACTCATCGGTATTGATATTTTATTGGGCTTGAAAGGCAAAAAAAATGGCACTACGTGGAATGATGGAACGTATTACTCCTTTGAAAATGGCGGGAGCTATAATGCCAATATGAAACTGGAAGGAGAAATCCTTTACATCAAAGGTTATTGGTGGTGGTTTAAGTTTTTAGGAAGAACAAAAAAATGGTTCAGAATTGATAAATAAACGGATTTGATAAATACAATTACGATATTCAGCTATATTGGGCTTTCACAAGCGCTGTTTTCGGCTTTTCTTTTTTCTACCAAGGCGAAAAAAAAGCCGCACGACCGCATTTTAATTATGTGGTTGCTGACCATCGCAGTCCGCTTCTTCCTGATAGCTACCGAACAAATACACGGACAGTTTTTTGATGCGGAATTTTCCATAGGTCTTGTTCCGCTTACCTTTGGTCCGTTTTTATTTTTATACACGCAATATCTGAGCAATCCGTCAAAACGTTTTTCGCCTTACGCTTTTCTACACTTTGCGCCATTTCTCATCTTGGTTTCCATCTATTTTATCGTTTTTAAAGACCGCTTTTATATTCAGGCGTTCACCTTAAGTATTTCTATTTCTACCTTCTTTTTGATTACATCCATCATATATACCGGACTGGTATTTTGGTGGCTACAGCGCTTTCGAAAGCGTATACACAAAGATGTCTTTTCATATGACAATACATCTAACCGTTTATTTTGGCTGAACTACATTTCGGTGATTTATGCCGTTACGTATCTTATCTATTTCATCACACGTTTTTATTCTGCTTTCACAGATGCAAACGCCAAAGACCTGGAAATCATTCCGAGCATAGGATTGATGATTCTCACCTACTCCATCAGTTATTTTTCTATCAAGCAACCAAACCTTTTTAAGCACGATACAGAAATAAATGATGATTATGAAACCCCAAAAATCCAAAAAGAAAACACAATAACAGAGTCTATCGTTTCGGAAAAAACAAATGCTATTTCTCTGCCGGAAACGGGACAAAAAAACGAGGCCACTTCTTCATCCGAAATGGGTGAAAAAAACGAAGAGGTTTCGACCGAAAAGCAACAGCAGATAGAGCAGATAACCCGATATATGAAGGAACAGAAACCCTATCTGAATCCCGAACTGACCTTGCTCGATTTATCGCAAAACCTGAATATTCCGAAACATCAAATCACCCTTTTACTGAATAATTGTTTAGGGAAAAACTTCTTTGAATTTGTCAATGAATTTCGAATTGAAGAAACGAAAAAACGAATGCTTGATTCGCAATACGACCATTTGACATTAGTAGCAATAGCGTATGAATGCGGCTTCAATTCCAAATCTACGTTCAACACTTTCTTTAAAAATGCTACAGGGAAAACGCCTACCGAATGGCGAAAAGAGAATAAAGTATAAACTGCAAGTCGATAAACAGTAACGCTCCTACTCATTTCGGCAAACTCAATGCACCGCAATTCGACCATGCTCAGCGACCTCGTTTTTTTTACCCATTTCCTCAAAACGGAATCTCCGAAAGCACATCCTTTTCACCACCGCGCACATAGCGCGCCAATGCCCAAATCGGAAACACATTTCGGTACGAAGTGTATGTTATCATACAATTAAAATTAAACACCCCGCTAATGGCTTGTTGATTCCAATCGCCATTTTTTTGTTGTTGCTGAATGAGGAAACTAATCGCTTTATCTATCACGTTTTTATCAGGGTAGCGAGCAGCCATTAATCCCAAAACAGCCCAAGCGGTATTGACGACTTGTGAAATTTCGTGCTGTATATATTGTTTCTTTACACAAGATTCAAACGATTCTCCCCAGCCTCCATCTTCTTTTTGTTTAGACACCAGAAAGTCACATGCCGCTTTTGTTTGGCTCGAATTGTGATAGAACATTTTTTGCGAAGCAAGTGCTTCCAAACCAAACCACGTAGCGTAGGTAAAACACACCGCCCACGAACCCAGCCACGAACCATCCGTACGCTGTGCCGACAACAAAAACTCCACTCCGGAATAAATAGACTTCTTAATCTCGTCCGTTTTATAATCGGGATAGTGCCGATGAAAATACTGTAACGCCTGAATACACGATGAACTGCATTCCACATACGGATATTCCACCATAATATCGGCAAATACAGCCGCAGGGTTGAGCAATTCGAGCCACTTCGCACCGCGCACCAATTCGTAAGAAGCCCAACCGCCATTTTTATTTTGCAATGACAAAATGAAATCTACGGCAAGACACATTCGCTCATAACTCACTTTTTGTTCTAATTCAGGAAACGTATTATGTGTAGTAAGCACCGCCAACAAACCCTCCGCAGTACAATCAGTTATTGGATAACTATGTTCTATGGTCGAAAATGGCCAAGCGCCAAGCGAAGGCTGCTGAAAAAATGTTTCAAAATCGCTTTCGTCTTCTTTTATTTGCGAGTAATCAATATAGTCATACGCTTTCGAAATGGATGAAAAAAACGAGGAGGCTTCCTTCGACTCACAAAAAGCTTGCACAGCAAAAGCGGTATCCCAAAGTTGCGAACCATTGTAGCCGTTCATTTTCATGCCATCTTCCGCTAGCCACAAATAATCAAACCACCGTTCGTAATGCTTTTTAAATTGCGTACTGTCTTTCCCGTGTATATGCCACACCGCAATGGAATTAATTACCTGATTCACAGGACCTAAATTGACATAGTTTGTCTGCTTGTCTTCTGCGTCAATATATTGCTTTATAAAATCAACCGCCTTTGTACGCCATTTCCTCAAAGGCGTTTTTTCATACGCATTCGCAAAAAAATTGACCACAGAAAGTAATGCTGACGGTTTGGAATAAACATCGCGATCGTTCACTTCGTTGCGCGCTTTTCGCCAATCAATTTCAGAAAATGGCTCCACATATATTTC